>QHVD01000284.1 GCA_003222235.1 Gemmatimonadota bacterium
AGAGCGAGCGCGGCCTGGCGGCGCACCACCGCCGCGGGATATGCCAGCGCCTCTCGGAACAGGGGCCCGTCGAACGCGCGCGCATCGGCAGCCGCGAGGACACGGGCGATTTCACCCACCAGCGCCTCGTCGTGCCGCTGGGCAGCGGCGCTGCCACCGAGCGGCAGCAGGCTGAGCAGGATGAGCAGCGCTACGTTACCTCACCCCCTGAAGTCCTCACCCCCTGACCCCTTTGGTCCTCACCCCCTGACCCCTTTGGTCCTCACCCCCTGACCCCTCTCAGCTAGCCCCTTCTCCGCGTTGTGGAGGGGGGGAACGGCGGTGAAGTACTGGGTCGGGCGTCGGGCGCAGCCGCTCGAGAGCATCCTCGGGGATGCGCGTGAGCGCGTGTTGATGGGTCAGCGAGACGAGTGACGTCTCGCCGGTCGCGAGCAGCTGGCCGGTCCCGTCGCGCTCGACGGCGTAGCCGAAGGTCACCCGGCGCGACCCGAGATCACGCACCCAGCACTTGACCTGCACGAGATCGTCATAGCGAGCGGGGGCACGGTAGCGGATCTTCACTTCGGATACCGCCAGGTACACGCCCTGCCGCTCGAGCTCCTTGTAGGCGAGTCCCGTCTCGCGCATCAGCTCGGTACGGGCGCGGTCGAACCAGATCAGATAGTTGGCGTGATACACGACGCCCATCTGATCGGTCTCGGAGTAGTTGACGCGCAGCGTTATCGAGCTGATCACGCCGGGGCAAAATCCGCGACGCGACTCCAAAAGTCAAATGAGGGCACCAGCTTGCGACCCTCCCTCTGGATTCCTAGCGCCGTTCCAACTTTTGCGCCTACTTCCCTCCGCCGAATGGCTCTCTTGGTCACGACCTCCCCTTCTGCGACTACTGCCGAAAAGTTGGAACGGCGCTAGCTTGGGGCCGTGCCAGCCGCGCGCGTGCTCGTGGTCGCCGACGCTCACCTGGGACAGGTCCCGCCCACAGTCGAGTCCAGTTTTCACGCCTTCCTCGACGCCGTGCCCGATCTGGGCGACGCGCTGCTCATCAATGGCGACCTGTTCGATTTCTGGTTCGAGTACGGCGCGGTGATCCCGCGGCGGCATTTCGGAAGCGCGGCGAAGCTCCAGGCGCTGGTCGCGCGCGGCGTCCCCATCACGTTCGTCGGCGGGAACCACGACCGCTGGGGCGGGGATTTCCTCGTCCACGACCTGGGGATCGCGTTTCACGGCGGCCACGCGGAGATCGAGATCGCAGGCCGGCGTGCCTTCGTCGCCCACGGCGACGGCATCGCGGAGCAGCACTGGAGCGCCATGGTGATGCACCACGTGACCCGGCATCCGCTGACGATCCGGATGTTCCGCGCGCTCCACCCGGACCTGGGGTTCTGGATCGCGCACCAGCTTTCCCGCAAGCTCGCCGACAACACGCGCGACGGAGCGGTGCTCGAGCGGGCCGCCCGGGCCCAGTCCGCGTTCGCGAGCGAGCTTCTCAGCCGGCGCGCCGACCTCGGCCTGGTGGTCCTCGCCCACACCCACCGCCCCGCCCTCGAGCAGCTCGGGAACGGGCGCGTGTATCTCAACCCAGGAGCGTTTCTGGACGGCGGGAGGTACGCCGTGGTCACGAAAGACAGCGTCGAGTTGAGAACGTTTCCCTAAACAAAATGCGGAATGCGGAAAAAATAAAATGCGGAATGCGGAATGCGGAATGCGGAATTGCAAGGAAAGGTCGTTCGCTGCACGACACTTACACTGACATTCCGCATTCCGCACTCCACATTCCGCATTTTGTTCTAACGAAACGTTTTCAACTCGACGCTGTCTTTCGTGACCACGGCGTACCTCCCGCCGTCCAGAAACGCTCCCGGGTTGAGATACACCCGCCCGTTGGCGAGCTGTTCGAGGGCGGGGCGGTGGGTGTGGGCGAGGATTACCAGGCCGAGGTCGGCGCGCCGGCTGAGGAGCTTGCTCCCAGCACCCGGGCGAGCAGTGGTTTGAGCAGCGGGTAGTGCGTGCACCCGAGCACCAGCACGTCCACACCCACGTCGTGCAGGGGGTCGAGATACTCGTGCGCGATGAGCTCGGTCGCGGCGTGATCGAACCAGCCCTCTTCGACGAGCGGCACGAGCAGAGGGCAGGCGCGGGCGTGGACGGTCGCGTCGGGGCGGATCGCCTTGATCGCCCGCTCGTAGGCCCGGCTGGCGATCGTGCCGGCCGTCCCGATCACGCCGATCCTTCCGGTCTGGGTCGCCTGCGCCGCCGCGCGGGCGCCGGGCTCGATCACGCCGACCAGCGGCACAGGAGAGCGCTCCCGGAGATAGTCGAGCGCCTGCGCGGTAATCGTGTTGCACGCGACGACCAGCGCCTTCACACCGCGCTGCACGAGGTACGCGAGGATCTCCGCACTGTAGCGCCGCACCGTGTCGGGGGACTTCGGGCCGTAGGGGACGCGCGCCGTGTCGCCGAAGTAGATCACCGACTCGCGCGGCAGCCGCTCGAACAGCGCGCGCGCGACGGTGAGCCCCCCGATCCCGGAGTCGAACACCCCGAGCGGCGCCGGATTCACGGCCGCGGGGCCGGCACGCTGACGCGGATGCCCCCGGGGACGGCCTGCACCTTCAGCTCGCGGGGAAAATCCTGCAGGTGAGCGGAAACGTACGCCTCGGCGCCCGAGAACAGGTGGTTGAAGATCCACAGCACCAGCCAGTCCTGAACTTCCTGGCGTTTCGCGCTCAGGTTCTTCGAGCCCGATTCCTTGAGGTAGTGCGTCTCCGCCTGCGCCTTCAGGGTCATCATGGCGGTGACCCCCTCCCAGGTCACGAACACCGCGCCCGTGACCGATCGCCCTGTTGCGGCCTGACCCCAGCCCGGCAGAACCAGCGAGCGCCAGAACGCGGCCAGGGGACGGATGCGGTGGGTCGAGTCCGCGGCGACGGGAGCCCGGGCGGTGTCTGGGACTTGGGCGGACAGAGGGACGGGCGGACGGGCGGACAGGAGGACGAGGGCGGACAGGGCGACCAGCCGAATGAGGGACAGGAAGACCATCCGTTTCATCATCACCCTCCCCTCCACAGTCCCGCCCGAGTGCGCGAGTGAACTCGCGACTCGGCCTCCGGCCGGTAAACCGGCCTGACCCGTCGCAGCGCGATGCCCCGCTTCAGCGGGGAGAGGCCGAGTCGCGGCTTGAGCCGCGCACAACGACGTCGGCCGGCCTGGCCGCCGCACCCACTCACGACGGGTCGCCTCCAACCGACACCACCTACCCGCGGAGCGGGATGTAGCCGCGGGCGACCAGCAGTTCGGCATTGAGAATCGCCGCTCCCGCCGCTCCCCGGATCGTGTTGTGGCTCAGGACCACGAACCGGTGGCCGAGCACCGCGTCCCGCGCGATGCGGCCCACGGTGACGCTCATGCCGCGGCCCGCGTCGCGGTCGAGGCGGGGTTGCGGGCGGTCCGGCTCGTCGCGCACGACGACAGGGCGCGCGGGGGCCGTCGGGAGCCGCAGCTGCTGCGGCAGCGCCGTGAACGCCGCGAAGGCCTCGCGCAGCTCCGGGACGTCGGCGTCGCGCTGCAACCTGACGCGCACCGCGGCCATGTGGCCGTCCACGACGTTCACGCGATGGCACTGGGCGCTGACCACGAACGGGGCCGGCTCGACCCTGCCGCCGTCCAGCCGGCCGAGGATTTTGCGCGTCTCGCGCTCGATCTTCTCTTCTTCGTTCGCGATGAACGGCACCACGTTGTCCGTGATGTCGAGCGAGGCGACGCCCGGGTAGCCCGCGCCGGAGATGGCTTGGAGCGTCGTCACCGCGACCGCCTCGATGCCGAAGCGCGCCGCGAGCGGCGCGAGGGCGAGCGCGATCATGACCGTCGAGCAGTTGGGGTTGGTCACGATGAAGCCCCGCCCCGCGCCCGGGCACGCGTCGAGCAGCGCGAGATGATCGGGGTTCACCTCCGGGATGAGGAGCGGCACCGCGTCGTCCATGCGATGCGACGAGGAGTTGCTGATCACCGCGTAGCCGGCGCGGGCGAAGCCCGCCTCGACCTCCCCGGCCACGTCGGCCGGGAGGCTCGAGAACACCACGTCGCACTCGAGCGGCGGCTCCGGCGCCCGGACGACCAGTGCGGCGACGCCCGGGGGCATGTCGCCCGGCAAGCGCCACGCGCACGCCTCGCCGTAGGGCTTCCCCTGCGAGCGGTCCGAGGCCGCCACCGCAGTCACGACGAAGTGAGGGTGGTTCGCGAGCAGCGCCAGGAACCGCTGGCCCACGGTCCCGGTCGCGCCCAGGATCCCCACCCGGATTCTCGCCATCGCACCCTCCATTTCCGCGGGGGCGCCGGGGGGGGCCGCGGCTTGACGCTCCCCCGGCTTCACGGTAAGTATGAACATATAACCGAAAGCCGCCGTGGTGATTTGCCGCGTATTGCCGCCACGTTAAACAAGGTGCTAAAAAGCGACCGCCCGCGGCGTTCGCCCGGGCGTTTCTCTTTTCCGCCACTCCCGAGGCCGGTATGCGAGCGAGCGTGACGGTGCGGGTGCCGGGCTCGACGTCGAATCTGGGTGCCGGTTTCGACTGCGTAGGGGTGGCAGTCGCGCGCTGGCTTCAGGTCACGGCCCGAGCGGCGCCACCAACCAGCGGGTCCGGCCGGCGCCGGGGGGAGCCAGGGAAACAGGTTACGATCGAGCGGCGCGGTACCCTGACCGCCCTATCGATGGCGCCCGAGCACGACCTCGTCTACCGCGGGTTCGTGGCGGCGTGCTCCGCGGCGCAGCGCGAGGCGCCGCCGGCCCTTTTCCTCACGGCGGAGTCGGATATTCCGGTGGCCCGTGGGCTCGGCTCCTCGGCGGCCGCAGTGGTGGCAGGTGCGGTGGCGGCCACGGCGCTGCTCGAGCTCGACCTCGGCAAGGACGCGCTCGCCGCGCTCTGCGCAGAGCTCGAGGGGCACCCCGACAACGTGGCGCCGGCGATCTACGGCGGGGCGAATCTGGTGCTCCGCGAACCGGAGGGAAGGGGGGGCCTCAGCGTGACGCCGCTCACCATACACGAGTCGCTCGCCCTGGTCTTCGCCGTGCCGACGTTGGTCCTCGAGACGCAGCGGGCGCGCGCCGTGCTCCCGCGGACGGTGCTGCACGCGCGGGCGGTCGAGGCGGCGGCGCGGAGCGCGGCACTGGTGCACGGGCTCGCGCACGCGGACCCGCGGCTGCTCGCAGCAGGACTCGACGACGTGCTCCACGTGCCGTACCGGCGGTCGCTCGTGCCCGGGTACGACGTCGTCGTGAGCGCGGCGCGAGCCGCGGGCGCGTTCGGGGCGACCCTGTCCGGCTCCGGTCCGACGATCCTGGCCGTGGCGACGCCCGAGCGCGCGGCGGAGATTGGGGCGGCGATGGTCCGCGCCTGGAAGGACGTCGGGATGGAGGCCGAGACCTTCCACGTCAGGCGCCCGGCCGGCGGATACGAGGCCGCCTAGGACCGGCGCTCATGCCCCGCACGTCCCGTCCCCTGCAGATCCACAAGTTCGGGGGCGCCTCGCTCGCGAATGGGGCGGCGATCGCGCACGCCATGTCCATCGTGCAGTCGCAGCGCCCGGCGCCGCTCGTCGTGGTCGTATCGGCCATGGCGGGCGTCACCGACGCGCTGCTCGAGATCGCCTCCCGCGCCGTGCACGGGAAAACGGAGCACACGCACAGCGCAGTCGAGGCGTTGCGGGCGAAGCACGCGGAGGCCGCGCGGGCCCTGCTCCCCGCCGGCGCGCGGCTCGATGAGACGCTGGGGTCGATCGACGGGTCGTTCGCGGAGCTCGAACAGCTCGCGGCCGGGCTCGCGATCCTGCGCGAGCTGACCCCGCGCACGACCGATTATCTCCTCGCCCGGGGCGAGCGGCTCAGCGCGCGCCTCGTCGCCGCGGCGCTCGAGGCGGCGAGCTGCCCGTGCGCCTACGTGGACGCCGTGGACGTCGTGAAGACCGACGGCATCTTCGGCAACGCGTCCCCCAACGTGACGCTGACCCAGCGGAGCGCGCGCAAGGCGCTCGGACCGCTCGTCGCCCGCGGTGTGGTCGCGATCGTGCCGGGATTCCTCGGCGCGGCGCCCGACGGGCAGGTGGCCACGCTCGGCCGTGGCGGCTCGGACCTCACCGCGACCCTCCTCGCCCGAGTGCTCGGCGCCGGGGAGGTGTCGCTCTGGAAGGACGTCCCGGGGCTGCTCACCGCGGACCCCCGGATCGTGCCCGACGCGCGGGTGGTCCCCCAGGTGCACGCGCGTGAGGCCGCGGAGCTCGCCTACTATGGCGCGCGGGTGCTCCATCCGCGGGCGTTGGTCCCGGTGATGCGCAAGAATATCGCCGTGCGCATCCGGCCGTTCGCCGACCCCGCGTCCCTGGGCACCGAGATCTCGCGCCGCCGCACCCTCAGCGCCTACCCCGTGAAGGCGCTCTCGGCCATCCCCAAGCAAGCGCTCCTCACCGTGACGGGGAGCGGGATGCTGGGCGTCCCCGGGATCGCGGCGCGCACGTTCGCCGCGGTGCACCACGAGGGGATCTCCGTCTCGCTCATCAGCCAGGCCTCGTCGGAGCACTCGATCTGTTTCAGCGTCCCCGAGGAGCACGCGCAGCGGGCACGGGCGAGCTTGCTCGAGACCTTCCGGCACGAGATCGCCCGTCAAGAGATCGACGGGGTCGAGCTCCGCACGGGCGCGGCCACGCTCGTGGTCGTGGGGATAGGGATGGCCGGCACGCCGGGGGTCGCCGCGCGCGTCTTCTCCTCCCTGGCGGACGCCGGGATCAACATCATCGCCATCGCGCAGGGATCGTCCGAGCTCAACCTCTCGCTCGTGGTGGACGGAAAGGACGCGGGCCCCGCCCAGCGCGTGGTCCACGCCGCCTTCCAGCTGTCGAAGATCGGCGGCGGGATGGTGGGGCATCCGGAACGGACGGACGTGGTGCTGCTGGGCTTCGGACAGATCGGCCGGACGCTCGCGCCGCTCCTGGCGAAGGCCAAGCAGGACTCGGTGCGGCTCCGTGTCGTGGGCGTGATCGACCGCAGCGGTTTCGTGTTCGACGCGCGGGGCCTGCCGCCGCAGCGGCTCGCCGCGCTCGGCGCCGCCAAGGCGAAGGGCGTGCCGCTCGCCAAGCAGCCGGGTGGCGAGCGCGGGACCGCGGCGGACGCGGTCAGGTTCATTGCCCGCCACGCGATCGCAAACCCGATCCTGGTGGACGTCACCGCGGACGACACGGCCGAGACGCTCGCGGCCGCATTCGCAGCCGGGATGCACGTCGTGCTCGCCAACAAGCGGCCGATCACGGGCGAGCGGAGCAAGTACGAGGCGCTCAAAGCCGCGGCTCAGGCGCGCGGCCGCCACCTGCTGCATGAGGCGACCGTCGGCGCCGGACTGCCGATCATCGACACGTACTACAAGCTCGTGGACTCAGGGGACCGGGTGAACAAGATCGAAGGCTGTCCCTCGGGCACGCTGGGGTATCTGTTCGGCGAGTTGGGCCGCGGCCGCCGCTTCTCCGAGGCGCTGCGGGGCGCCATCAAGAAGGGCTACCCCGAGCCCGACCCCCGCGACGACCTCTCCGGCATGGACGTAGCCCGCAAGGCGCTGATCCTCGGCCGGCTGCTCGGCTTCCCGGGGGAGCTCGGGGACATCGCGGTCGAGTCCCTGGTGCCGAAGGGCGCCGAGCGGCTCGCCGTCGACGAGTTCCTCGCGCGGCTCGACGAGTACGACGCCGCGTGGGCGCGACGCGTGGAGGCGGCGCGGGCGCGCGGCCGGGTGTTGCGCTACCGGGCGATCGTGACGCGGCGGCGCATCCGCGTCGGCCTGGTGGTGGTCGACGCATCGAGCCCGATGGCGTCGCTCAACGGCACCGACAACCAGTTTATCTTCACGACGATGCGCTACAAGAAAAACCCGCTCGTCATCACCGGGCCCGGCGCCGGACCGGCCGTGACGGCGGGGGGAATCCTCAACGACGTGCTGAAGCTCGCCGGCGCATGAGCGCGAGCTGGCAGCACTGCGCCAGCTGCGCGCAGGAGATCCCCGAGACCGACACGCACGCCCGCTGCCCCCGCTGCCAGGGGCTGCTCGAGGTGCGGCATCCCGCGCCCGCCACGACGGGCGCCGCATTGCGGGCGCTGTTCGACGACCGGCGGGGCGGGGCCAACCACCGCGGGCCCTACAGCTCCGGCGTGTGGCGCTTCCGCGAGCTGGTGCTCCCCACGGCGGCGGACTGCATCCTCACTTATCCCGAAGGGAACACGCCGCTCCTCGCCCGGCCCGCCGTTTCCGCCTGGGCGGGAGCGCGCGAGCTGCTGCTCAAGCACGAGGGACATAACCCGACCGGCTCCTTCAAGGACCGCGGGATGACGGTCGGGGTGACCCAGGCACGGCGCATCGGGGCGACGGCCGTCGCCTGCGCGTCGACCGGCAACACGGGCGCGTCGCTGGCGGCGTACGCGGCGCTCGCCGGGCTCCCCGCCCTCGTGATCGTGCCCAAGGGGAAGGTCGCGGTCGGTAAGCTCGCCCAGGCCCTCGCCTACGGGGCGCGCACCCTCGTGATGCGCGGCAACTTCGACCGCTGCCTCGAGCTCGTCGACGCGGCGAGCGAACGGCTGGGCGTCTATCTCTTGAACTCCATCAACCCGTTTCGGCTCGAGGGGCAGAAGACGATCGTGTTCGAGCTGCTGCAGCAGCTCGACTGGGAGCCGCCCGACTGGATCGTCGTGCCGGCGGGGAACCTCGGCAACACGGCGGCGTTCGGCAAAGCCTTGGGCGAGGCCCGCGCGCTGGAGCTGATCTCACGCCTGCCGCGGCTCGCGGCGGTGCAGGCCGCGGGCGCCGCGCCGTTCGCGGCCAGCTTTCGCGAGGGGTTCGCGCGCCGTCACCGGGTCGAGCCGCACACGGTGGCCACCGCGATCAACATCGGCAACCCCGCGTCCTATGACCGCGCCGTCCGGGCGATTCGCGAGACGGACGGCGTGGTCACGGCAGTCTCCGACGACGAGATCTTGGAGGCGAAGGCCGTGGTGGACGCGGCGGGCATCGGCTGCGAGCCGGCGAGCGCCGCGAGCGTGGCCGGCGTCCGGCAATTGATCCGGGACGGCACGATCGGCACGACCGACCGGATCGTCGCGGTGCTCACCGGCCACATCCTCAAGGACCCGATGACCGTGACCTTCTACCATCAGGAGCGCGAGCCCCCTCCGCCGCGCGCCAACCGGCCGGTCGAGATCGAGCCCACGCTGTCCGAGATCGAAAGAGAACTCCGAGCATGCCTGACAACCTGAGGAGCCGCACCATCACGGAGGGCGTGGAGCGCACGCCCAACCGCGCGATGCTGCGGGCGGTCGGCTTCGGCGACCAGGACTTCGCGAAGCCGATCGTCGCCATCGCGAACGCCCACAGCACCATCACGCCCTGCAACGCGCGGCTCAACGATCTCGCCCTCCGAGCCGAGGCGGCGATCCGGCAGGCCGGTGGGATGCCGCAGACGTTCGGCACCATCACCGTGAGCGACGGGATCTCGATGGGCACGGAGGGGATGAAGTATTCGCTCGTGTCGCGGGAGATCATCGCCGACTCGATCGAAGCGGTGTGCAGCGCCCAGTGCGTGGACGGCGTGCTCGCCGTGGGCGGGTGCGACAAGAACATGCCCGGCGCGATGATCGCGATCGTCAGGATGAACATCCCCGCCGTGTTCGTGTACGGCGGCACCATCAAGCCGGGCCATTATCGGGGTGAGGCCCTGACCGTCGTCAGCGCCTTCGAGGCGGTGGGGAAATACAGCGCGCACAAGCTGAGCGACGCAGACCTCCTGGAGGTGGAGCGCCGGGCGTGTCCCGGCGCCGGAGCGTGCGGCGGGATGTTCACGGCGAACACCATGTCTTCGGCGATCGAGGCGATGGGCATGAGTCTCCCCTACTCCTCCACCATGGCCGCCGAGGACGCCGAGAAGGCCGAGAGCGCGGCGCGCTCGGGCGAAGCGCTCGTCGACGCGGTGCGCCGGCAGCGCCTGCCGCGGCACATCCTCACCCGCAAGGCGTTCGAGAACGCCATGGCAGTGGTCATGGCGCTCGGCGGCTCGACCAACGCGGTGCTGCACCTGCTCGCGATCGCCCGGGCGGCGGGCGTGGCCCTGGCGCTCGACGACTTCGAGACGATCCGCCGCAGGGTGCCGGTGCTGTGCGATCTGAAGCCGTCCGGCCGGTTCGTCACGACCGACCTGCACGCGGCGGGGGGCGTGCCGCAGGTGATGAAGCTGCTGCTGGCGCACGGCGTCCTCCACGGGGACGCCCTCACCGTAAGGGGCGAAACGATCGACGAGGTCCTGCGGGACGTCCGCGACGAGCCGCGTGGCGACCAGGAAGTGATCCGGCCGTGGAGCCGCCCGCTGTACCCACAGGGCCACCTCACGATCCTGCGCGGCAACCTTGCCACCGAAGGGGCGGTCGCGAAGATCACGGGCATCAAGCACCTGAAGATCACCGGACCGGCCCGGGTGTTCGACTGCGAGGAGGACTGCCTCGGCGCCGTCCTGGCCGGCAGGATCGAGCCGGGCGACGTCGTCGTCATCCGCTACGAAGGTCCGAAAGGCGGGCCGGGGATGCGCGAGATGCTCTCGCCGACCTCGGCGATCATCGGCGCCGGCCTCGGCGACTCGGTGGGACTCATCACCGACGGCCGTTTCTCGGGCGGGACGTACGGCCTCGTGGTGGGACACGTGGCGCCGGAGGCGGCGGTGGGCGGAACGCTCGCGCTGGTCGGAGACGGCGACTCGATCACGATCGACGCGGAGCGGCGCCTGCTGCAGCTCAACGTGCCGGACGCCGAGATCGAGCGGCGTCGCAAGGCCTGGAGGCCGCCGGCACCCAGGTACACGAGCGGCGTGCTGGCGAAGTACGCAAGGCTGGTGTCGAGTGCGAGCCTGGGAGCGGTGACTGACCTCTAGAGGAGAACCGGAAGGCAGAAACAGAACGGCACACGCACGGGGGAAAACGGTGCGCGCAGGAGGGTAGTCCGCGGCTCAAGCCGCGACTCGGCCTCTCCCCGCTGAAGCGGGGCATGGCGCTGAAAGCGATGAGGCCGGTTTACCGGCCCGAGGCCGAGCCGCGAGTTCACTCGCGCACCGGCGGGCGCGCGGAGTGACACCGCATGGCGGCGCCGGGTGGGTCAACTCCGCGGCGATGCCCCGGGGCTCAGCGTGGCCGGTTGCCGCGCCGCCGGGCGCTGCACCAGCTCGGCGATGCGCTCTCCCATCTCACGGGTCCCGAGCCCGTCCACGCCTGGAAGCGCGATATCCCGCGTCCGGCACCCCTCGGCGAGCGCGCCGCGGATGGCGTCGTCCACCGCGTCTGCCGCCTCGGCGAGCCCGAGCCCGTGGCGCAGCAGCAGCGCAGCCGCGCCGATGGCGCCGATCGGGTTTGCGACGTTCCGTCCCGCGAGCGCTGGGGCCGAGCCGTGGATCGGCTCGAACAGACCCGGCCCCGCACCGAGGGATGCGGACGGCAACAGCCCCAGGGAGCCGACCAGGACCGCCGCTTCGTCGCTCAGAATGTCGCCGAACATGTTCTCGGTGAGGAGCACGTCGATCGACGCCGGCTCACTCACGAGCCGCATTGCGGCGTAGTCCACGTAGCAGTGCTCGAGCGTCACGTCGGGATACTCGGCGGCGAGCCGCGTCACGGTGTCCCGCCAGAGCTGGGACGTCTCGAGGACGTTGGCCTTGTCCACCGAGAGCAGGCGCCGCCGGCGCGTGCGCGCCAACTCGAACGCCACCCGCGCCACCCGCTCGATCTCGGCCGCGGTGTAGCGCAGCGTGTTTACCGCCGCGGCTCCCCCGTCCTCGGTCCCCCGCGGCTCGCCATAGTACAGCCCCCCGGTGAGCTCCCGGACGATGACGAGATCGACGCCGGTCAGGCGGTCGGGCTTGAGTGGTGAGCAGAACGCCAGCGCGGGGTGCACCATCACGGGCCGCAGGTTGGCGTACACGCCGAGCAGCGCGCGCAGCGCGAGGAGACCGGTCTCGGGCCTCTTGTGGCGCGGCTCGTGGTCGAGCCTCGGGTCGCCCACGGCGCCCAGCAGCACTGCGTCGGCATCGAGGACCGCGGCGCGGGTTGCCGGCGGCAGCGGCTCTCCCGCCGTCGCCACGCCCGCCGCGCCCACGGGATGATGATCCAGCGTGAACTCCAGCTCGAAGCGCCGCCCCACCGACTCGAGCACGCGCACCGCTTCCGCCGTCACCTCGGGGCCGATCCCGTCGCCGGGTAGCACGGCGATCGTGTATCGCCCCCTCACGTTTCCCCTATCCCGTTTCCCGTTTCCCGGCTTCTCTCGTAAGCCGCGATGCGGTCCGCCTCGAGCAGCGTGCGGTCGATCTCGTCCCGGCCGCGGAGCATCATTTCGCGGCGGTACGGATCCATAGCGAAGGTCGCCCGGAACCCGTGCCCGTCCTTCACCAGCGTCGCCTCGAGGTCGACGAGCAGATCGTAGACGCCGCCCGACCGCTGGCAGCGGGCGAACAGCTCGCGCATCTCGCCTGAACCGAGCCGCACCGGGAGCAGCCCGTTCTGACAGCAATTTGCGTAGAAGATGTCCGCAAACGATTCGGCCAGGATCGCGCGGAAGCCGTACTCCTGGAGCGCCCACACCGCGTGCTCGCGCGAGGAGCCGCAGCCGAAGTTCGCGCCCGCGACGAGGATCGTCGCGCCCGCGGCCTCGGGACGGTTCAGCTCGAATGCCAGGTCGGCCGAGCCGTCCGGCCCGTAGCGCCAATCGTGGAACAGGAACGGCCCGAACCCGGTGCGCTCGATCCGCTTGAGGAACTGCTTGGGGATGATCTGATCCGTATCGACGTGGGCGCGGGGCAGCGCGGCGACGCGGCCCACGTGTCGCACGAACGGGGTCAGGCCCATGCCCGCACGTCCACGAGGTGACCCGCGACCGCGGCGGCCGCGGCCATCGCCGGGCTCATCAGGTGCGTGCGCCCGCCCCTGCCCTGGCGCCCCTCGAAGTTGCGGTTCGACGTCGCGGCGCACCGCTCGCCGCTCTGCAGCACGTCGGCGTTCATGCCGAGGCACATCGAGCAGCCGGAGTTGCGCCACTCGAAGCCCGCGTCCTTGAAGACCCGGTCGAGCCCTTCGGCCTCCGCGCGCGCCTTGACCTGCTGGGAGCCCGGCACCACCATGGCGCGGACGCGCGACGCGACCTTGCGGCCCTGCACCACCCGCGCCGCGCTTCTCAGATCTTCGATTCGCGCATTGGTACAGGAGCCGAGGAAGACGCGGTCGATCGGCAGGCCCGCGAGCGGAGTGCCGGGCTTGAGATCCATATACTCGAGCGCGCGCTCGGCCGCGCGCCGCTCGGCTTCCGACGCGAAGGAGGCGGGATCGGGCACTCGCCCGGTGATCGCCGTGACCATCCCCGGGCTCGTGCCCCACGTCACCTGCGGCGCGAGCGTGGAGGCATCGAGGCAGACGCCCGCGTCGTAGCGCGCTCCCGCGTCCGTGCGGAGTCCGCGCCAGCGCGCCACGGCCCGCGCGAAGCGCTCCCCCTGCGGCGCCCGCGGCCGGCCCTCGAGATACGCGAACGTCGTCTCGTCGGGGGCGACCATGCCGGCGCGAGCCCCCGCCTCGATCGACATGTTGCAGACGGTCATGCGGCCCTCCATCGAGAGCCGCCGGATCGCTTCACCGGTGTACTCAATGACGTATCCGGTCGCGCCCGCCGTCCCGATCTTCCCGATGAGCCCGAGGATCATGTCCTTGGGCGTGACCCCGGGCGACGGCGCGCCGTCGAACCGCACTTCCATCGTTTTGGGTCGCGAGAGGACCAGGCACTGCGTGGCGAGCACATGCTCGACCTCGCTCGTGCCGATCCCGAACGCCAGTGCGCCGAAGGCTCCGTGCGTGGAGGTGTGGGAGTCGCCGCACACGATGAGCATCCCCGGCTGGGTGAGCCCCAGCTCGGGGCCGATGACGTGCACGATCCCCTGCTGGGGCGATGCCAGGTCGAACAGCTCGATCCGGAAATCGCCGGCGTTGGCGGAGAGGGCCTCCACCTGGCGGGCCGCGATCCCGTCCGCGATCGGCAACGAGCGGTCGCCCGTCGGGACATTGTGGTCCACCGTCGCCACCGTCAGGTCCGGGCGGCGCACACGCCGCCCCGCGAGGCGCAGCCCATCGAAGGCCTGGGGCGACGTCACCTCGTGGATCAGATGCAGGTCCACGTACAGGAGCTCCGGCCCCTCCGGCAGCCGGTGAACCACGTGCGCGTCCCACACCTTCTCGAACAGCGTACGCGGGGAACTCACCGCGCGGCCACGCGCTCCTTTGCCCCCGAGGGCTTCGATCCCGCCGGGCGGGCGGAGGCGGCGGCCTTCCCCTCCTCGGACCACGGCATCATGGCGCGGAGCTTCGCCCCGACACGCTCGATCAGGTGGTCGTTCTGCTCCTGGCGCATCCGCTGGAAGTTCGGGCCGCCCTGCCTGCTCTCCGCGATCCACTCGCGGGCGAACGCGCCGCTCTGGATGTCGGCGAGGATGCGCTGCATCTCGGCCCGCACCGGCGCGGTGATCAGCCTGGGGCCGCGCGTGTAGTCGCCGTACTCCGCGGTGTCGCTGATCGAGTAGCGCATGAACTTCATCCCGCCGCGGTACATCAGGTCCACGATGAGCTTGAGCTCGTGCAGGCACTCGAAGTAGGCCAGCTCGGGCGAGTACCCGGCGTCCACCAGGGTCTCGAAGCCCGCCTTGATCAGCGACGTCACGCCGCCGCACAACACCACCTGCTCCCCGAACAGGTCGCTCTCGGTCTCTTCGCGGAACGTCGTGGGGATGACGCCCGCGCGGGTACAGCCGATCCCGGCGGCGTACGCGAGCGCGTTGGGCAGCGCCTCGCCGCTCGCGTCCTGCGCGACGGCGACCAGCGCGGGGACGCCCCGCCCCGCCTGGAACTCGCTCCGCACCAGGTGGCCCGGCGACTTGGGCGCGACCATGGAGACGTCCACGCCCGGCGGCGGCGCGATTTCCCCAAAGTGCACGTTGAAGCCGTGGGCGAACATGAGCGTCTTGCCCGGCTGGACCGCTCCGGCGACGCTCTCTTCGTAGACCGCCCGCGCGTGCTGGTCGGGAACGAGCATCATGACGACGTCCGCGGCGCGGGCGGCCTCGGCCACCGGCCGCACATCCAGCCCCTCGGCCGCGGCGCGCTGCCACGAGGCGCCGCCCGGCCGGAGGCCCACCACGACCGCGACGCCGCTCTCGCGCAGGTTCAGCGCGTGGGCGTGGCCCTGGCTCCCGTAGCCGATGATCGCGATGGTGCGACGGCGCAGACGCCCCGGATCGGCATCGGCGTCGTAGTAGACCAGTAGTTCGGATGCTGACATGAGTCGCTTTCCTGTGAAGGGTTAAGGAGCCGGGGTTGCGGCGCCCGCGTCGGCGGAGACGCGCGGGAGCGCCACCGACCCGCTGCGGGCGACTTCGAGAATCCCGAACCGCTCGAGCGCCCGGATGAACGCCAGAACAAAAGAGCCGGTGCCGGCAACCTGGACTATGACCGCGTCCGGAGTCTCGTCGACGACCGTGGCCTTGAACAG
>QHVD01000161.1 GCA_003222235.1 Gemmatimonadota bacterium
GTCGGGATCGGGGATTTCTCGGCGGAGGATGCCGAGGAGCTGGTGCGATACGCGGTCCGCCGCGGCCTGATCGGCCCGGACGAGGGCGATCGGGTGCTGGCCGACGCGCAGGCCGCGTTGAAGGCGAAGGGCAAGGCGGTGCGCAGCCCCAAGCCCAAGCCGGCCCCGAGCAAATCGGGGAAGAAGAAGCGGTCTCGCCGCTAGACTCTGAACCCCCGGACCAGGCCGCGCAGTTTCTCGGCCGCCTCGAGCAGCGCCGCGGCGGCGGCGGCCATCTCTTCGATGGACGCGCCCTGCTCCCGGGCAGCCGCCGTCACCTGCTGGGCGCTCGCGGCGTGGGCCGTGGCGCGGTGGCCCACCTCCCCGGCCTGGTGCTGCAGCCGGTCACCGGTCTCCCGCTGCGCCTGTGCCGCGAACCGCACGCGGGTGGCCGCCTGCTCGACCTGCTCGATCGCAGCCCCGATCTCACCGAGCGCCCGGGCCGCGCCCTCGGCGACGGTCTCGATCCCGCGCACCTTCGCCTGTCCGGCCGCCATCGTGGCGGTGACTTCCTCCATCTGCTCGCGGACCAGCGCCGTGGTGCGCGTGACCTCCTCCGCCGCGCGGGCCGACTCGTCGGCGAGCTGGCGGACTTCCTCGGCGACCACGGCGAAGCCGCGGCCGTGCTCGCCCGCCCGCGCCGCCTCGATCGCCGCATTGAGCGCGAGCAGGTTCGTCTGCGACGAGATGCGCTTGATCAGGTCCACGAAGTCGTCGATCGCCGTGCTCAACTGGGCGAGCTGCTGGATCTGCCGCGACGTGGTTTGCACCACTTCGCGCACGTCGAGCAGCGTGTTGCCCGCCGTGGCCACGTCGTCGCGATGCCGGTCGGCGACGGTGCGGATCTCCTCGCCGAGCTGCGCCACCCGCTCGGCTGCCTCGGCCATCTCGGCGACCACACGCCCCAGATCCTCGAGGTCCGTTCCCATCGCCGCGAGGGCTCCGCGCTGGTGATTGGCGCCGCCGGAGATCTCGACCATCGCACTCGCCACGTCGCTCGAGGCGGCCGCCATCTTCACGCTCGCCGCCGACAGGTCTCCCGCCGAGCCCGCAATCCGGTCCGACTCCCCGATCACCGCGGCCACGATCTGCCGCAGCCGGTCCCCCATCTGCTGCATCGCGTCCGCGAGCACGCGGAACTCGCGGGGCATCTTACCCGTCGTGACCGGCCGCAGGTCGCCGCTGCCGAACCGCTCGGCGGCCGTGACCAGGCGCTCGAGCGGCTCTTGCACCGCCTGGAGCGTCCAGCGCGACAGCAGAACTGCCCCAGCGGCAATCATGGAAAGGATGAACCACATCGTCCGCTCGCGCCGCTGCGACGTCGCGGCGAGCCGGTCGGCGGCCTGGGACGCCTTGAGCGCCTGGTGGCTGGAGAGGCTGCGCGCCAGCCGCGTGAGCTCGTCCGCCTGGGGACGCACCGCGACGGTTCGCGCCACCGCTTCCCGGTCGCGTCCCAGGTCCTTCAACGCGCGGGCGATCGCATACTCCACCTCGATCGTGGCGTGGAGCTGCTTGAGCCGGTTCACCGTCAGACGGTCCTCGACCGTGAGGTCGCCGAGCGCCTCCAGACGGCGCTCGTACTGGACCGTGTGCTCGGCCGCGGCGTCGAACTGCGCCCACGCTTCGGCGCCCGGTGCGGTGAGGTATTGCTGAGCGGCCCGGATCTCCTCGAACACGCTGGTCACGAGCCCGCTGCCGACCTCGCTCGAGGCCTGAAGCGCGGCGAGTTCCGTCGCTACCGCCTGCTGCATCAGGCGAAGCGTGGCCGCGCCGAGCGCCACCGTGCCCAGCAGGCCGGCCATGAGCACGGCCAATCCGACCAGCAGCCGGGAGCGGATCGTCTCGAACAGCGGCCCCATCAGCGCTCGCGCTCGCTGACGAACCGGCCGCCGCGCACGACTCCGATCACCACAGGCTTGGCAGGTATGTCGCCGTTGGCGTCGAACTCGATCGTGCCCGTCACACCCTCGAGCGGCGCCTTACCGCGGCCGACCTGTGCGAGATAGTCGCGGATGGCGCGGCGCTCGGGGCCCGCCTCGTCGACGGCGCGCGCCAGCAGGAGCACGACGTCGTACGCGCCGGCGCCGCGGTGGTCGGGTCGCTGCCCCCGGTAGGCCCGTGCATAATCCGCAACGAACGTCGCGTTTCGGGAGTCGCGCCGGCCGGGGAGATACGCCGACGACAAGTGTATCCCCTCCGCGATGGCCCCCGCCGCCTCGATCCCCGCGAGCGCGTCCCCGCCGAGGACCGACCAGCGGATCCCCAGCTTGCTCATCTCACGCAGGGCGAGCTCGGCGCCCGGCCGCTCGCTCGCGAGCATCAATACGTCCACGCCGGCGCGCCGCATCCGGGAGAGATACGGCTCGAGCGACGGCGTGGCGGCCACCTCGGGATCCGCCTCCACCACGACGCCGCCCAGCCGCGTGAATTCACCGGCGAACGCGCGCCGCAGGCCACGCCCGTAGTCGTTGTTGGTGTAGATGATCCCGGCCCGCCGCGCCCCCAGCACCTCCCGGGCGAACCGTGCGAGACGCGGCCCGTGCGTGGAGGCGCTCGGGCAGACCCGGAAGAAATAGGGGTTGAGACCGCTCAGCTCCGGGCTCGAGGCGGAAGGTGAGATCGTGACGAGGGGGCTCGGGCCACTGCCGTACACCTCTGCGGCGGCCCTCGAGGCATCTGAGCTCAAGTGCCCCACCACGGCCACGAGCGCCGGATCGGCGTAGAGTTGCTCGGCCACGCGGACCGCCTGGTCCTCGCTCCCCGAGTCGTCCGCGATCCGCAGCTTCAAGGGGCGGCCCCGGACCCCGCCCTGTGCGTTGATCTGCGCCACGGCGAGCTGGGCGCCCCGTAGCATCGAAGTCCCACCGGGGTCGGAGAAGGGACCCGCCAGGCCGATGACGATGGGGCTACTCGGGCGGCTGCACGCCGTCAGCCACAAGGCGGCGCCGACGAGAGCTGACCGTCGCACAAGCCCCTCCAAGTACCGTCGAGAAACGAGACGAGCCGTGGGTTGGACGCGGGGCAAGGTTAAGCTGGCTCAGGGGGAAGCGCAACATTCCCCAACGCGTTCACAGAGATTTCCACTCGGTTTTCCAGATCAATGTGGACAATCCTACCGGCGCGACGCCGGCTCATAGTCAAACCGTCCGGGCGGGCGTACCTTCTGAGTGTGACCGCCGTCACGGAGCTCTGTCAACTCGCCGCTGCACTGGAACGACTGCTCGTCGCCGACGACCCCGGGCAGTTTGAGCGCGTGTGGGAGGAGCTCGCCCTCGACCGGCTCGCATGGGACGCGTTGGCGCTCGCGCGCCGGGCCGACACTGCGGTCGTCGAGCACGCGCTCGCGCAGGTGGACCGGTTGCTGCTGGCCCTGTTGGAGCGCTGCCGCGCG
>QHVD01000092.1 GCA_003222235.1 Gemmatimonadota bacterium
AGGGCCAAGCTGCCGCGCGCGAGCGGCGCCCTGACGCTCGAGCTCGAGGCCACGTCCGACATCCTCGCGAGCCTGCGCCGGCCCGATCGGTGCGTCGTCGTCGGCTTCGCCCTCGCGGCCGGGGACGGTGACGCCGTTGCGAACGCGCGCAAGAAGCTGCAAGATAAAGCCCTCGATTTCGTCATCTTGAACGACGCGCTCGAGCCCGGCGCGGGGTTCGAGGTTGCCACGAACCGCGTGACGATCATTCCGAGGAGCGGGGCGCCGATCGAGTTACCCCTCCTCCCCAAGCGCGACGTGGCGGAAACAATCCTCGACGTGGTGGAGCAGGCGCTGACGTGAGCGACGGGCGGGCTTTGGCGCGGACATTCCTGGAACAGCAACGGCTACTCGGCGGCGACCCGGTCATCCTGGCGGACAGCCGGACGGGCGGACAGCCGGACGGTGGAACCGGGGAGCATGCCGCGACGCCGCACCCGTCCGCCCCTCCGCCTGTCCGCCCGTCCGCCAGTCGGGAGCTTCCCCCGCCCGGGATCTCCTTCGACCCCCCCGCGGGCGACCTCTTCAGCAACGACCCGATCTCGCAGGCGCGCTCGGTCGCGGCCGTCGCCGCGCTGGTGGCCGAATGTACCAGGTGCCGCCTGTGCGAGGGGCGCACGCACACGGTGCCGGGCGAGGGGCCCGACGACGCGCGGCTCGTGGTGGTGGGAGAAGGCCCCGGGAGGGTGGAGGACGAAACGGGGCGGCCGTTCGTCGGGCCCGCAGGCGAGCTGTTGACCAAGATCCTCGCGGCGATCGATCTGCCCCGCGAGCGGGTCTTCATCTGCAACGTGGTGAAGTGCCGCCCCCCCGAGAACCGCGTACCGCAGTACGACGAGGTCGGCGCGTGTGCGCCGTACCTGTTCCGCCAGATCGAGCTCCTGAAGCCGAAAGTCATCCTCGCCATGGGGGGCACTGCGGCGCAGACGCTGCTCGACACCAAGCAATCCCTCGGGGCGCTCCGCAACCGGATTCACCGGTTCCGGGGCATCCCGGTCGTCGTCACATACCACCCGGCCGCCCTGCTCAGAAACCCCCATTGGAAGAGGCCGACCTGGGATGACGTCCGCACCGCCCACCGTCTCCTCGCCTGAGCGGGAGCTCGCCGGGCGCCAGGCTCCGCAGAGACACGAAGCGGAGCAGGCCGTGCTCGGCGCCATGCTCCTCGACCAGGACGCGGCCCTCAAGGCCGCCGAGCTCCTCGACGACACGATGTTCTACCGTGAAGGGCACCGGCTGCTGTTCCGCGCCATGATCGCCCTGACCGAGCGTGGCGACGTGATCGACCCGGTGACGCTGCGCGACGAGCTGATGCGCCGCGGCGACCTGGATCGCGCGGGCGGCATGGAGTACCTCGGCGCCCTCATCGACGTCGTGCCGACTGCGGCGAACGTCGAGTACCACGCCAGGATCGTCCGCGACAAAGCCGTGCTGCGCCGGCTGATCGAGGCGGCGACCTCCATCATCCAGCAGGCGCACGAAGGACGGACCACGTCGGCGGAACTGCTCGACCACGCCGAGCATCGGGTCTTCCAGATTGCCCAGCTCAAGCGCTCCGAGGAATTCGTGCGGCTGAAGGAGCTCATCTGGCCGACGATGGAGCGGATCGAGCAGCTCCACACGAGCCAGGGCGCGCTCACGGGCGTGGCGTCCGGATTCACGGACCTCGACCGGCTCACTGCCGGCTTCCAGCGGGGCGACCTCGTCATCATCGCGGCGCGGCCGTCGATGGGGAAGACGGCGTTCGCGCTCAACGTCGTGCAGCACGCGGCCATCGAGCACGACGTGGGGGTGGCGATCTTCTCGCTGGAAATGACCAAGGACCAGCTCGTCCAGCGGCTGCTCTGCTCCGAGGGGCTGGTGGATGCGCAGCGGCTGCGCCGGGGGCTGCTGCACGACGACGACTACCCCAAGCTCGCCCGGGCCGCAGGGCTGCTCGGCACGGCGCCGATCTGGATCGACGACTCCGCGGTGCTCACCCCGCTCGCCATGCGCTCCAAGGCGCGGCGCCTCAAGGCGGACCACGACATCGGCATGGTCGTCGTCGACTACCTGCAGATGATGCACGGGCCGTCGGACGCGGAGAATCGGCAGCAGGAGATCTCCTTCATCTCCCGATCGCTAAAGGCCCTGGCCAAGGAGCTGGACGTGCCGCTCGTCGCCTTGTCGCAGCTCTCCCGCGCCCCGGAGCAGCGCGGCGGTGAGCATCGCCGTCCCCAGCTGTCGGACTTGCGCGAATCCGGCGCCATCGAGCAGGACGCGGACGTGGTCTGTTTCATCTACCGCCAGGAGTTCTACGACGGCCCCACCGACCCGAAGACGAACGACAACATCGAGGGCCTGGCGGAGCTGCTCGTCGGCAAGCAGCGGAACGGCCCCACCGGCACGGTGAAGCTCTACTTCAAGAAGGAATACACTCGCTTCGACAACTATTCGCCGCGCGAGGCGCCCTCCGAGGCCGGCCGTGGCTAGGCGCGCGCGTCTGAGCGTTCCCGGTAGGGAGGGCATCGGGGGGGAAGGGATCGGTGAGCTCACCCGGTGTCTCGCGGCCTGACGTCGGCGTGGTGATCGTGGCCGCCGGGGCCGGCGTGCGCGCCGGCCCCGGCGAGCCCAAGCAGTTCCGGCCGGTCCACGGCGTTCCGATGCTGTTACGCGCGCTGCGGGCGTTCACGTCGCATCCCGACGTGGAGCAAGTGGTGGTCGTCCTCCCCGTGGGCTACGCCGCGCGGCCCCCCGAGTGGCTCGCGCGGCTGGTGGGCCCGCGCCTCAGGCCCGTGACGGGCGGCGCGTCGCGCGCGCAGTCGGTCCGGGCCGGGCTCAACGCGCTCGCGGCGCGTGCGTCCGTGGTGCTGGTGCACGACGGCGCCCGGCCGTTCGTGAGCCGGGAGACGATCGACGCGGTCATCGCGAAGGCGCGCACCGGCGTGGGAGCGGTGGCGGCCGTGCCGCTCGGTGACACGCTCAAGGAAGTCGTCGAGGGAGCTCGGATCCGGAGAACCGTGGCGCGCGAACGTCTCTGGCGCGCGCAGACGCCTCAGGGGTTCCCGCGCACAATGCTGGAGCGGGCATACGGGGAGGTCGACAGTGCGGATCCGGTACCGACCGACGACGGGGAGCTGTGCGAGCGTGCCGGCTTCCCGGTGGAGGTCGTGCCCGACACGCCGCATAACTTCAAGGTCACGACGGCGGAGGATCTCCGGATCGCCGAGGCGTTGGCGCGCGAGCTGCGGTGAAGCCCGTCCCGTTTCGGTCAGAGGGAGACGTCGAGGCCGCGCTGGACTACGTCTCGGCGCACCTGCGCGCCGGCGGGCTGATCGCATACCCGACGGAGACCGTGTACGGCTTCGGTTCGCGGGCGCGGGCCACGGAAGTGCAAGCCCTGCAGCAGCTCAAGGGGCGCCGCCCCGACAAGCCGTTTCTCCTGCTCGTGAGCGACCGGGGGATGGCGGAGGCCCAGGGACTCGCCTTCAACCCGTCGGCGAGCGCCCTGGCGCGAGCCTTCTGGCCGGGGCCGCTGACGCTAGTGCTTCCCGGCGGGAGCGGTCGGCTCCCCGACCAGCTTCGCGGGCCGGAGGGCGGCATCGCCGTGCGCTGGACGTCACACAAGGGAGTGGCACGCCTGGTCGGAGCCCTGGGGGAGCCGCTGACGTCCACCTCAGCTAACTTGCCCGGCAGCCCGCCGGCCCCGGGAGCAGAGGCGATCGTGCAGGACT
>QHVD01000093.1:0-1429 GCA_003222235.1 Gemmatimonadota bacterium
GAATACGGGACGCGCCTTCGGTTCAAGCCGGGGCAGTCCACGCAGCCGCCGCTCTCGATGGGCGAGTTGATCGCGCTGACGGACGGGGCGACCGGCGGGGAGGAGATTCAGTGTCGCCCTGCGCCAGATCATGCTGCCGGTGGTAAACGAAGACGGGGCGGCTAGCTCCAGATGGGGTGAGCCAGGTCGGTGCTGACGCCGGTCCCAGCCCGGTGGACATCCTAACGACCCCTCACTCTCCGTCGAAGTAACGCAGAGCGCAAGCTGTACGGAAAGCTCACCCTCTTGACAATCGAAGCCGACCGGCGGTACGAGCGCTCTGGCGCGGGGGGCGACGCTCGCCACCCCGGGCCGCGCCGACAAGTGACAGATGGAACGGCTGCACAATTTGAAGCACTCCGCGCGGCGCTCGGTCGTTATGTTAATCGCGTTCTTGATTCTCGTCCTCGCGGGCGGCGTGAGCGTTGGGTGCTGCGCGTGGATCGCCGGATCGGCGTTTCTGTCTGAGGAAGACGCAGAGGGCGAGAGCGCGCCCGCGAACCAGCCAGACTCGGCCGACGCCGAGGAGCTCACACTCGTCGCTTTGTGCGCGCCCGCGGCGCTGGACGCCGCCGCGCCCCGTTCGTTCCGCCTGCCTTTCCGTGCGGCGCGCGCTCTGCCTTCTGGACCATTGTGCGCCCCGAGTCGTCTCTCCACCACTGCCCCGCCGCTTCGCTGCTAGACTGCTCCTAGTTCCGTCCCCGCCCCTTCGAGCACCCGTCGGGGTGCCTCCCCCGGGGCTCTAGTTAGCGAGCTTTTCCGTTAGACAACGGGAAAGAGGCTTGGAGGCGACCATGGCAACGGCTGAGATGCGTAGCAACGCCGCGCCAGGAGGGTGGGGCGGCCGCCGCGGGGTCGGCCAAAGGGGCCGTATGTCGTCGACGCGTCGCCGGGCCATTTGCGAGGCCGATCCCTCCGAGCAGCTGCGTCGCCTGGCGCCGGCGCTGGGAACCACCCATGGCTCGCGAGCGTCCGGCCAGGCTGTCGCCGGCGGCTGCAGGCAGCAGAGCTTCGGTGTCGGCGGCGACGGGGGGGCTCGACGCGCTCGTCGGGCTGCGCCGGGCGCGGCGCTCGCGGTGATGCTAGGGATCCTCGCGCTCGGGAGCCCGGGCCCGGTCATGGCGGCGCCCGACTTTCAACTGAAGTCGGCGCGTCGCTTCGGGGCAACCCAACAAGGAGGTTCACATGAACCGGATGATCGTACGCGCGTGTGTGGCGGTGATCGCCGCCGGGCTGCTTGCGGCACCGGCTCAGGCCGGCGTCCGGCACTTCCAAGGAACGGTAGAGGGCGGGGGGACCGTCGCCTTCGATGTGCAGTTCAAGCATGGGAAGCCAAAGCTGGCCGGCAACTTCGACTTCGGTGCAGTGCCGGTGACGTGCGATGAAGGCA
>QHVD01000093.1:1445-5251 GCA_003222235.1 Gemmatimonadota bacterium
CGTCACTTCTTTACTAAAAACATGGTTTCCGTCACGCATAGGAGGTTCCAGTACGAGTTTAGGGGGTTCAAAGCGAGCCTCCACGGCAAGCTCAACAAGAAGGGCAAGAAGGCAACCGGAGACGTGAGCTACGGGCCGAACAGTCCCGAGCCGTCGTCCACGAACTGCAGCACGGGCGGTCCGCGAAATTGGCATGCATCCCGCTGAGCGAGTGGACCCACCCGAGACCCTCCCCGCCCTGCAGTGGTATGGCCCGCCCGTGCAGTGCCTTCCGACAGGAGGTGACCGCATCGACGGCGACCGCAGCAGCACGCGATCGGGCGACGGCCGAGGCTCATCGTACTGAGGAGCCAGGGCGCAAACCAACGTGAAAGGAGGAGAGAACGATGAAGGCCAGACCGACATCATGGATCGTCACAGCAGCAACGCTCGTCCTGGGGCTCACAGCGGTCATCCAGCGAGCGATCTTCGCGGCGCTTGTCGCTCTCGTTCTCCTCACTTCCGGCGTCCACGCCGACGCCTCCGGGAGGCCGGACATCCAGACCCTCCACCTCGATCGGACCGAGCTGGACGAGGACATATCAAACTTCTGCGGCTTCCCCGTCGAGGTGCACGAGGTCGGCACGGTCCGCATGTTCAGCTTCCCCGACGGCAAGGCGGTGGTGGAGTTGAATGGCCAGGCGACCTTCAGCAGCCCCTTCGGGGGCAGGTCGGTGACGCTCGACTCGGCACTCAAGATCACGGACGTGAGCATCGCCCGGCTTCTCGCGGGCGGGGGGCGGTCAGTCACGGTCAAGTCGATAGCCACGGGTCTCAACTATCGCATCCCGCAGCCGGGAGGACCCATCGTTTCTGCGGGGAAGGGGGTCGTGACGGCGACGTACACGTACAACGCCGAGGACTACCTCATCGACTTCAAGGTCGAGAAGGACGTGCGGACGCCCGGGCTCGAGCACCTATTTTCCGTCATCTGCCGGGCCGTTGCCGGTGAGCCGCTCGGGCACGCCAGCATCAGCGGTACCGTCACCGACGCTGCGACGGGAGCGCCGCTCACGGACGTGTGCGTGGTCGCCTACGACGCCGACTCGGGACGATTCAAGGAATTCAGTCGAATGAATGCGCCCGACGGAACCTATCGCGTGCCCTTCCTGCCCGCGGGTCGGTACAAGGTGTTGTTCGTCGACTGCGGCAAGGGCGAGTACGTGCGCCAGTGGTACGACGGCAAGCGCTCGTTCTGGGTCGGCGGCGTGGTCACGCTCCGCGAGCGCAGCAACGCGCGGGGCATCGACGCCGCCCTCACGCTGGCCGGCAACGTCAGCGGCACGGTCACCGACGAGGCCACCGGCCGTCCCGTCGAGCGCATCCATGTCGTGCTCTTTGCCCCTGACGTCAACCCCCCTCCCTTCTGCCCGGACGAGATCCTCGGCGATGCCGTGACCGACGTTGACGGCACATACAGCTTCGGGGGTTTGCCCGCTGGGAACTACAAGGTCGGTTTTCTGGATGACTTCTTCGAAATCGAGGACGTCCCATATCGAAGGTACGCGCCGGAATGGTACAATGACAAGCTCAAGTTCGACGTGGCCGACGTGGTCCACGTGCCGCTTGGGGTGAGGACCCGCGGTATCGATGCAGCGCTGGCGGTCGGGGGCACCATCAGCGGCACCGTCACAGACGAGGCGGGCATTCCCCTCTCGCCCGTCGTCGTCGGGGCCGTCCCTCTCGCTTCGATCCCCTCCTCGATCTCAGGCGGGTTCGCCGTGTTTGGGTTCACCGATCCCAACGGCCAATACCACCTCCGCCCAGGTCTTCAGGCCGGGGACTACAAGGTTGTCTTCGTTGATGCGCACTTCCCGCAGCCCACCTACGCCCTGGAGTGGTACAACGACAAGCCTGACTTCGCGCCGGCCGATCCGGTGACCGTCGCGCTCGGCGTCGACACGCCCGGGATCGATGCCACGCTGGCACTCGTCGGCAGCATCAGCGGCACCGTCACCGACGCAGCGACAGGGGAGCCGCTCAGCGACATCTGCGTCTCAATCGAACCACGTGAGACGGCTCCGTGTTCGTGCACGATGATATGTCCGGGCGACATTGCGGGTGCCTTTGCATTCGGGACGACGGGGCCGAACGGTACCTACACGGCCGCCGCCGGCCTGCCCAGGGGCGATTACATCGTAACGTTCGACGATTGCTCCGCGCGAGGCTACCTCTCCGAGATCTACAACGACAAGCAGGACCGCGCCGTGGCGGACCCCGTCGCCGTCATGTCCGGCGCCGACACGCCGGGGATCGATGCCGCGCTGGCACTCGGCGGCAGCATCAGCGGTACCGTCACCGACGCGGCGACGGGAGCGCCGGTCCAGGAGATCTGCATCGAGATCTTCCAAGATGACGGGAAGCGCTTCGGGCCCCCGTGTCCCCCGGGTCTGCCCTGTCCAGTGAGCGTCACGGCGGGGGACGGTACCTACAGAGTCGATCGTCTCCCGGGGGGTGAGTACGCGGTCGAGTTCTCGGAATGCTTCTCCCAGTTCTTCAGTGGCTTCCGTGGCTTCCTCCCCGAGTTCTACAACGACAAGCCAGACCTCGCCTCCGCAGATCGCGTGACGGTCACCGTCGGGGTCGACACCGCGGGAGTCGCCGTGGCGCTCGCCAGAGCACCGCTCGGCCTCTGCGTTCCGACGTGCGGGGACACCTGCGCGGGAGGAGCCACGGGTTGCAGCCAACCGTGCGATGCCGGCACCTCCGACTGCGTCTGCGCGTCCACAATCGAGGGCACGGCGGCTTGTATCCAAGCGGTCTGCACCTTCTTTGCCTGCAAGAGCAGCGCGGATTGCCTGCGGTTCGGGGCGGTCTGCCACACCGAGCAGTGCTGCGGTTCCTGAGCCGCCGGCCACCGCGCCGCAAGGCTCCGGCCGGACCCGGCAGTCACCTCGCCAGGTGTTCGGCTTCCGTCGGAATCAGTGTTCGGCTTCGGTCGGAACGGCTGTTCGGATTGCGTCGGAATCGGTGTTCGGCTTCGCGCTCGCGAGCCCTAACGGGATAAGGGTTTCTCGGCGCCGCGCTGACAGAGAATCAGCGGTCCGGTTCAGCGAGGCGGACGAGCGCGGGCGCAGGTCGAGCGCGACCAGGCGGCACACCGTCTTCGGCTCCACCTCGAGCCGCGCCGCCGCCTCGTTCACCCGCAGCCAGCGCGCCGACGCCACCGGCTTCCGGTTCTAACATGGCGCGTGGTAAGTCCTCGCCCGGGAGGCGATATGCATTACCCCGCCCTGATCGGTGCTCTGACCGCAGCGTTGTTGCTGGGCACCCCGCGGTACGGTCACACCGTCTGTGACCCGGAGATAATACGCTCGTCCCACCCGGCTTCTGACGAGGCGTGGCAAGCGTGTAACTGCGCGGAGGCGAAGAGCGCGAGGGCGTTTCGGCGTTGCTATCGCGCATTCGTCTTGTCGCGTGGCGCACAACAGGGGTTGACGGGCGATTGCCTCGAGGCCTTCCTCAAGAGCAGCTCTGAGAAGCCCACCTTCCCCGCAACCTGCGGTCGCCGACACGCTGTCGTGTGCTGTTACGCCAAGCGCATTTTCGGCGGCTACACCGAGGAACTCTGTAGTGTGAAGGCGTCCGCGTCGCTTTGTGTCGGGGGGCCGTCTAAGCGCGCATGTATCAGCCGTGGGCAGCAGAACTGCGGTTCGTCGGGGGGACTTCTGCCGAACTGCACGTGCACTGGCCTCGATTAGGGCGGAGGTATGATCAGCGGGTGTGGAAATAGAGCAAAGGCGGTGTAGACCTTCCGGCTGCCAAGC
>QHVD01000094.1 GCA_003222235.1 Gemmatimonadota bacterium
CGACGGCGGGTGCGGCGAGCCGCGGAATACCGGGCGCGTGCGGGGCGGCGCGTGGTGGCGCCCCCGGCGGGCGCGGACTGGCCGCCGGTTGGGGGAGGGGGGGTGGTGGAGGCGCCGGAAACGCCCGGCGCAGAGGAGGCGCAGGAAACGGTACAGCAGGGGGCAGCGGCGTGTCACCTGCGCGCGGTGGCGGAGCCAGCGGCGGCGGGGGTGCCGACGGCGGGATTGCCGGACGGGCCGCGGGCGGGGGCGAGGTCGCAGCGGCGACGACGGCCGCTCGAGCGGGTGGCGGAGCGGGCTGGGGGCGTGGGGAGGGCGACGGGGACGGCACGGGCGCCGGGGCAGCCGCGGTGACAGCCGCCGGGGATGCCGAGCTCACAGCGAACACGACGCTGCATACCGCGCAACGTGCCTGCACGCCGCTTGCCGGGACCTTATCAGGGTCCACGCGATAGACGCTCTGGCACGATGGACACGTGACGTTCATGCCGCCCTCCTACTCTCCCGAGCTGCCCGGCTCGCGCTCCGGGTCGTGGCGGCGATCGACGACGAACACCGACCCCGGCTGGGTCTTGGCGTAGCTCTTCATCTCCGTCGCTAGCTCGCTGACCTGAGCCGGGTGCGCGAACCGCCGGTACTGGTTCGTGACGATCCCGATCGAGAGAGTCATCAACGGCACGCGGTGGAGCTGGCCGCGCCGGTCCTTGCCGAAGTAATACCCCGCGCGTCGGTCCTGCTCGTTGTACTGGTACGGGATGATCGTGTCGAACACTTCGAGCACTTCGCTGCAGACTTCGGTGATCGCATCGAAGGGGATGACGAAGATGAAGTCGTCGCCTCCGATGTGCCCGACGAAGCCCTTCTTGCTGAGTATCCCTTTCACCACGTCGTGCAGGATTCGGGACAGGAGATAGATGACCCGATCACCATCGTTGTAGCTGTAGCGATCATTGTACTCCTTGAAGTGATCGAGGTCGGCGTAGCACACGGCGAACAGCTCGCCGTCCTCCATCCGCCGGCGGATTTCCCGCTCGATGTCCGTGGTGCCCGGCAGCCGCGTGGACGGGTTCACGGCGACGTCGCGCTCCGAGCGGGTCATCAACCCGTCCAGCCGGCTCGCCTGCTCCTCCGGCTCGAACAAGGGAGTGATCACCTCGTCCGCCCCCGCGGTGAACCACTCCCGGACCCGATCGGTGGCGTGACGGCCTGCCAGGACGGCCACGGGCACGATGGCGGAGTATGGGTCGGATTTCAGCCGGGCGCAGAGCTCGAGGCCTCGGGCTCCCCCCTCGGCGTCCACCACGACGAGCGCCGGAAGCGACCGGAGCACCGCCTGCTCGACTTCGGCCGCATCGGGCATGGGCACCACCAACAACCCCTTGCCACGGACCCAGTTGGTCAGGAAGTCGGGGACCGAGCGACGAGCCGGCGAGAAAAAGAGAATCGTCGGGCGCTTGTCCCGCACCTAGCTCCTCGCGTAAGGGTCGAGCGCGCCTAAACTTAGGCCGCCTGGGCTCGGGAGTCAAACCGCGGGCCCGATTGATGGTGATGGTCCACGGCACTCAGAACTCGAGGCAGAGGCGCACCACCGTGGGCGGGCCGATCGTGGTCTGGAGCGCGGCGCGCCGGCCCGCGGCGGCGGAGAGCCGGGCCGAGATCAGCGCGTCCACGACGCTCACCACATGGTTCGCGAGGACCACCCCGAGGAGGTTCTGAGCCCCGCGGAATGCGTCATCGCTCCGCTTGATCGTCTCTCGGAACGTCGCCTGCTGGGGCTCGGCGTCGCGCCACGACCACAGGAACGCAGGCCCGACCGCATGCGCCTGGTAGAACGCCAGCGCGCGCACGGACTCGGGGGAGCGCGGGTCGGGCGGCACGTCGGGATCCGCCCAGAACGTGCGGCGCGCGAGCAGCCACATCGAGCCGTTGTAGGTGGTGGGATCGGTCTCGGGGATGAGCGCGGGCCCCGGCCCCAGGTTGTACTGTCCGCTGGCGACGAAGCGCTCCATGGTCTCGAAATACTCGAACACGGTGTCGCGCCGAGTGGGGTTGAAGCTGCGGCGCGCGACGGTGAACGCCAGCGCGCGAAACCGCTCGCCTTCGCTCCGCCCCTTGCGGCTCAACTGGATGATGCGTGCGAGCGAATAGACCTCGGCCGCCACGTAGATCGCGCCGCGCTCCTCGTGCGCCAGGAACTGGCCCGCGCCGGGGAGGAGGAGGGAGGCGGCCGGCCGGACCCAGAACCGCTGACGGGGGAGGGGCCGCGGCGTGGAGTCCCCTTGCTGGGCCGCCGCGCTCCGTTCCCAGGCGCCCCACACCGAAAGGGCGAGCCCGAGGAGCAGCGCGCGGCGCACCCCCGGCGCCCTCAGAACACCACGCGGAAGGAAAAGAACGTCGGGTTCGACGCGGAAAGCTCGGAGCCGGTGAGGAAGGTGCGCGCCAGGTCCACGCCGACCGACCCGCTCGTGACGCCCATGCCCACGCTCGGCCCGCCCAAGCCGTCGCGCACGAACGCGTATCCGCCCCGCAGCCGGAGCAGGCGCTGGTAGCCGACGTCGATGCCCACTCGCATCTCGGAGTCTCCGTCGCTCCCCCACGGGCTATCCACGTCGGCCGCGACCTTCAGGTCGAGCCGATCCGCGCCGCTGACGCCCACGGCGGCGGGGAGCGCCATTCGATACGCCGCCCCCACGAGGAGGCGCGAGGGCAGCGGATCTGCCTGGTCGCGGTTGTTCACCTGGAGCTTGAACCCGACGTTGCGCACCACGACCGCCAGCCGCAGCGCGCCCGCCGCGCCGACGGTCACCTGGCCGCCGACGTCGAGCGCGTGCGTGACGCCGTGCCCACCCAGGAAGTTGCTGCAGTCGCCGCTGCAGTCGACGACGAACTCGACCAGCTTGTAATTGACGCCCAAGGCGAACGTCCCGGCGAGCGCCGTGGCGTAGGAAACGAGAAACTCGATGTTGCGCGGCGCGATGCGCCCGATGGTGACGTTCGCCGAATCGGTCCGCTCGAGGTTGCCGTAATCCACGAGGTACACCGCCGCGCCCAGCACGCCGAGGCCACGGGAGGGGAAGTATGCGGTAAGCGCATGCGTCGGGCCGGCCGCGAGCGAAGCGGTGTTCAGCGCGACCTCGCTGCGCTCCATCGTGGCGAGCCCGGCGGGGTTCCAGAACGCGGCTTCGCCGCGGCCGTCGAGCGCGGCCGCCGTCTGTCCCATGGCGACCGCCTGCGCGCCGACCGGAAAGAGCAGGAACAGGGCGCCGGCGTTGGTGGGCAACTCCTGGGCGGACAGACGGACGGGCGGACAGGCGGACAGCAAGAGAAGCGCGAGCGGCACTACCGGTCCGCCCGTCCGCCAGTCCGCCCGTCCGTCAGAAGTGCGTTGCCTCATCGATCAGCATGATGGGGATGTCGTCTTCCACCGCGTAGATGAGGCGGCAGGCGTGGCAGACGAGCTCTTCCCGCGGTGCCGTGCGGTGCTCGAGGGGTCCCTTGCACTTGGGGCACACGAGGATGTCGAGCAGGTCGGGCGCGAGGCTCATACGGCGTATCCCAGGCGCTTGAGCGAGGGTTCGTGGCGCCGCCACCGGGGCAGCACCTTCACATGCAGCTCGAGGAAGACGCGCTGGCCGAGCAGCGTTTCGATCTTCGCGCGGGCGGCCTGGCCGAGCGCTTTGACGGTGCGGCCCCCTTGCCCGATCACGATCCCCTTCTGGCTGCCGCGCTCGACGTACACCA
>QHVD01000095.1 GCA_003222235.1 Gemmatimonadota bacterium
AGCTCCGTGAGCTTGTAACCGGCGCCGACGCCCCACACATCCGGGAACAGGGCCGGGCCGGCCAGGCTCAAGTGACGCCGGGCCTCGGTCCAGAGCTGCAGCCGCGGAGTCGGACCCCACTTCGTCTTGAACTCGGCAGCCGTCGCCTCGCTCGATCCGCTCGCGCCGGCCAGCGCGCCCGACACCTGGTCGTTCGTTACGCCGGCGTCCATCTCGAAGTTGCCGGCGAGCGTCTGCACGAGCCCGACGCGGCTGCGCTGGCGATCGACGCCCTGCACCTGGAACTCCTGATGGGAGTGCTCGGCCCGCAGCTCGGTGTTGCCGAGCTTGAGTCCGCCTCTCAGGCTCAGATCGCTCGTTCCCGGCTGCAGCGCCACGTTGCTCGGGTTCGTGAACCCCCGCCCGAGCCGCGTGTACGTGCCGCCGGCGGTCAGGGCGCCGCCGAAGAGAGTATAGCCTGCCTTCACCGAGCCGCCGAACCCGGCGGAGTCGCCCTTGTCGGCGTACGCCACCTCGGCGCCCGCCTTGAAGGCGCCGACACGCAGCACGTTCACGTCGCCACCGACCAGCCGGAAGTTATGGACGTCCTGGGCGGCGTTCACGGCGGTGATGCCGACGCGGAGCGAGTCGACGCGCAGTCCGGTCGCGAGCTGGCGCACGTCCAGCGTCGCCCGGCCGCCGGCCACGAGCTTCTGCGCGCCGCCCGAGAGCGCTTCGAAGGTGACCACGATGAACAGCGGGTTGCCGCGCGCGTCGGTCGCCGGGATGGCCTGCTTGAAGAGCACCACGCCCCGCTCATAGTCGATCTGATAATCCACGAACCGCGTTACGGCCTGCGTCGCCACGATACGCTCGGGGTTGTCCAGGGCGCGCGTTTCGATCCGCAGCTGCTCGGTGCCGGGCTGCACGTCGGCGCCGAGCTCGTAGGGCCCGGAGATCCCGGCGCCACGGATTTGCAGCTGCCGCAGCGACTGCGAGGTGAAGCTGCCGAAGCCGCTCCAGGTCATGGCGCCGGTCGTGACGCGCGCCGCGAGGCCGGTCACCGACCGCTGGTAGCGCGCGAGGGTGAGGCTCTTCGCGAAGTCCGTCGTCGAGAGATCGCCAAACGTTGCCCAATCGTAGCCGCGCTCCAGCCGGGCCGAGACCCAGTTGCGCGAGGCCGTGCGGGTCTGCTGGCGGCTCGCGTCCCCGAGGATCGGGTACTGCGACTCGTCCAGCGGATCCACGGCGCGGCCGAACACGTTCTGCCCGTCATTGAGGCGGCGGGAGTCCACGCCGAGCGTGAGCGAGGTGCGCGAGTCGATGCGGCCGCGCGCCGTGATCGCCCCGTAGGCGTCGGGGCTCGCCCCGACACCCACCAGGCCCGAGCCCGCAACCGTCAGCCCGCGAACTTCGGGCAGCAGCTGTAGCGGCACGGTGTCCGTGAGTTCGCCCGACTTGAGCTCGAGCACGCCGGGACCGACCTCGCGGCCCGGGAGCAGGGCGACCGTCAGCTCGCCCGACGTGGAGGAGAGGAACTGCATGCCCACCGACGAAGCGTCGGCATCGCGCCCCACGGGCTCGGCGCCCTGCGCCCGCACAGTCACGTAGGCAGGCTGGACCACGGGGATGCCCCACTCGTCCAGCACGCGCACGTCGACCTGGGCCACCGAGCGCCCGTCGGCCACGAGGGACACCAGGCTGGGCTTGACCTGGAACTTCGCGGGGACGCCCGTCACGTGGACGGCGATCGAGTCCCAGCGCTCCGCGCCCCAGGAGTTCTTCATCGCGACGCGCAGGTGATGCGGGCCGCGGGCGAGCGGGACGGCGATGAAGTCGTACACGCCGTCGACTCGCATCTGCACGCTGTTGAGGAGCGTGGCGCCGTCGTACAGCTGCACGGGCGCATTCGCCTCGCCCTTCACGCCGATGTAGACGTGATCACCGGGCAGCACGGTGCCATCGACGGGAGAGAAGATCTCGATCCCCGGGCCGCGCAGGAGCGCGCCGTTCCGCTCCTCTTCACGCGCCGCCGCAGTCCGCGCCGCCGGCACGGTCACGTGGCTTGTATCCGCCGCGGCCGCCCGGCCTGCCGCGAGCCGCAGGGTGATGGGAGCCGTGGCGGCGCCCGCGAAGTGCCAGCGCAACCAGCGGCCGGCGCCGTCCTGGGTGGTCACCGGATCGGGAGCCGGCGCGTGCCCCAGTTGCACGGAGCCTGCGACCAGGCGCCAGCCGGCGCTCAGGCCATAGCCCACATCGGGCCAGCCCGCCGGCGTCGGCTCGAGTGCGAGCTCGAGCTCGGCGCCCGGCACCATGCTGTCGGCGGCCGGTACGCGAGCGAGGGTCGTCGCGACCCAGGCGCTCTTGGCGGCGGGCCGCAGCGGATTGTGGATCACGGCACGGACGGCGAGAGCCGTCGGCCCCAGCTGGAGGGTCGCCGTGGCGGAATCGCCAACGCGCCCCGCCCCCGCCGCCCAGGCCAGGACCCGCACGTCCTGTCCCGGACGATCGGGCACCGGGATCGCCGCGTCGCCGAGCTGCGCGTAGCGCATCACGGCCGAGTCGGCCACGAATACCACCGCCGAATCAGGCAGCGGAGCGAGCGCGAGCTTCGCACCCAGGGGCAGGCCGGACGGATTGCGAACCGTGACGTCGTAGCGCAGGACCGGAGTCGCGGGGAGCGGCGCCCGGTTGGATTGCGTCGTGTCCGGGTGGACCGGCGCCGCGATGAGACTGAGATCGACGCGCTGGCGCAGCTCGGCGACGCGCGGCGTCACCGGCACCACGCGGAAGTCGATCCGGGGCGTCGTCCAGCCGCTCGCCTCGACGACCTGGATGTCCCCGTCCGCCAGCCGGTACTGCTGTGAAAGCGACCGTGGGTCGAGGCGGAACGCATGGCGAC
>QHVD01000096.1:0-550 GCA_003222235.1 Gemmatimonadota bacterium
AATGCAATGGGCTCGCTTACAGGCTAACCTGAACATCCGGCTGCGCCGCGGCGCGTGGTATCGGATCCGCGAAGTGGGGCCGCTTCAGACCGAGCTCGAGGTTATGGGCCAGCCGGTCTGGGTTCCCTCAGCGTTCCTGCAGATCATCGAGACTCCGCCGCGCAAGTGGACGATCGTCGCCCGTCCCAAGAACGCCGTACGACTGCCGCCAAGCTGGGGCGACTCCTATGCAGTGTGCCCGAGCTGCCGCGGACGCCAGCCACTCGCGGGCCATGGCGCGACCATGCGGTGCAATCGGTGCAAAGGCACCTACGAGGTAGGGTGGAACGAGTCGTACGACTTGATGCTATAGTAGGGGCACAGCATGCTGTACCCGGCGCAGCATGTTGTGCCGCCACGTGTTACAGACATATCCCGATCCCCGCCACCCCCCCAAACCCAGAGACCGTTCTGAGCCCGCCGGTGTGTGGCGCGCCCGCTGCAACCATTCGGGCGCTTCCTACGTCATAGAAGGCGTAAGTCCGCCGTCTGGGCCCCGGGGAGGTCCTGG
>QHVD01000096.1:570-4593 GCA_003222235.1 Gemmatimonadota bacterium
AACCGGAGTTGGGAGGTACGATATGCGCATGTACGCTGTGGTGCTGGGGATCGGCCTCACCACGTTCTACGGGTATGCTGGCCAGGTGGCGGTGGCGTCGCTCCACGCCGTTCGCGACGAGGCTTCCCGGCCCGCCCCGAGACACAGGCCGCATGGGGTGAACCGGGTCTGGTACGGTGGCACCCTCGCACCCGTGGTCGTGGAAGCGACGAGGGCGCCCCTGGCTAACGAGCGGCCGACGGTGCGCTGTTACCAGGCGAGCCAGCCGGCACGGTCCCGGGCGGCTACCTGACCCCCATCCCAACCCCGCCTCGCGAATTGCCGTACGACCTGCCACTATGGAGTCGACCGTGGAACGGGCTTGCCGCATGAACTCCTTTTGGCAGGCGTGGCGGAAGGACATCATTCGTGGCGCTGCTCTGTTCGCCGGCGTCATCGTCGTCGGGGTGACCGTCAGGCACATGGTCAACCGTGCCAAGCAGCGCCTGGCGGAGCTTCCTGCGTCCATCGTGAGCCAGCTCCAAGAGAACTTCGGCGACGTCCGGAATCTCGAGGGTCTCAACCACTTCAACCCGGACATCAGGACAGGCGTGCGACGGTCCGCGGACCCGTGGACGTATCGCGCCAAGCTCGAGGCGAAGCAGTGGGTCTGGCTGCGGACCACGAACGGCTCTGTGACGGCTGAACCCGCCAGCGGCGACTCGCTCGAAGTCGTGGGCGTCAAGACGTACGGCCGGTCCGATCCCGCTACGGTGACGTTCGTGGCGGTACCCTACGACGGTGGCGTCGCGATCTGCGCGGTATGGCAGCGGGGTGGTGGCCGGTGCGGGCCTGGGGGTCGGGGCGGGGGTGGGGGGGGGCTGGGGACAGTCTTCCGGCAGGGATCGGCGCACGGGAACGACGTCGTGGTGGACTTCACGGTGCGGCTGCCACGCGGTGTGCGGCTGGGCGCGACGACAGTCAACGGGAGCGTGCGGGTCGAGGGCGCGTCGGCGCCGCTGGTGGCGGCCAGCGTCAACGGACAGGTGGACGCGGTGACGTCTAGAGGGCCGGTGAGCGCCGTATCCGTGAACGGCAACGTTCACGCTCGGATGCGGGCATTCGACGATACCGGCGAAGTCTCACTCGTGACCGTGAACGGGACCGCCACCGCGGAGCTGCCGCCCGAGCTCGATGCGGACGTCGAGGCGGCAACGGTGAACGGCTCGATCAGCACGGATTACCCGCTGCCGGTCACGGGCAAGTTCACGTCCAAGCACTGTAAGGGAACGATCGGGTCCGGCGGCCGCCGGATCCACGTGATGACGGTGAACGGCTCGATCAACCTTCGGAAAGCGACCTAGCGGGGGGGCCGCCCAGGTAGTGAGCGATTTCTTGGGGGAACGAGCGCACGTCGATGGGCTTCGCGATGTAGCCGTCGAATCCCGCCGCCAGCGCCTTCTCGCGATCGCCGGGCATCGCGTGTGCCGTGAGGGCGACGACCTTCCAGGGGTGGTCGCCCGCGATTTTTTTCACGTCGGCGAGCACGCCGAAGCCGTCGCGGCCGGGGAGCTGAATGTCGAGCAGCACCAGCTCCGGGGCATGCGGCCCGCCGAGCAGGGTCGGCACCAACAGCTCGCCGGAGCTCAATCCGATCACCCGGTGCCCCTTCATGGTGAGGAGCGCCGTGATGAGCTTCAGGTTGTCGGGCTGATCTTCCACGACGACGATGGTCGCCATCACGCCGCTCCGTGCGCCGGCTGCGCGTCGGCGCGGGGCAGCGTGAACCAGAACGTGCTGCCCTTGCCGAGCTCACTCTTGACGCCGATCCTGCCGCCGTGCAGCTCGACGAGGCGCTTCGAGAGAGCGAGGCCGAGGCCGGACCCCTCGTACCGCCGGCTCGGCCCGCCGTCCAGCTGCACGAACTCCTGAAACAGTCTTGCCTGGTCGTGGGGTGCGATGCCGATGCCGGTGTCGGTGACCGCCACGCGCACGCGCTGGCCGGTGTCTTCCAACCGCGCCACCACCGTGACCCCCCCGCCCTCCGGGGTGAACTTGATCGCGTTGGAGAGCAGGTTCAGGAGCACTTGCCGCAGGCGCACGTGGTCGGCGTCGACTGGAACGGGTTCGCCGGGTGGGTCGATCGCGAGCGTGTGCCGGCGCGCTTCGAGCTGGGCGTGGACGCTGGCGGCCGCTTCGCGGAGGAGGGCCTCGATGTCGAGCCGCTCCCGGTAGAGCTGCATGCGCCCGGCGGCGATCTTGGAGAGATCGAGCAGCTCGTTGATGAGGTGCAGCAGATGGCGGCCGTTGCGCGCGACCGTCTCGAGGTAGTCGCGCTGCGTGTCGGTCAGCGGGCCGACCACCGAATCCGGGGACAGGAGCAGGTCGCTGAACCCGATCACGCTGTTGAGCGGCGTGCGCAGCTCGTGGGAGACGTTCGCCAGAAACTGGTCCTTGAGCCGGTTCGCTTTGTCGAGCTCGGCGTTGAGCCGGGACAGCTCGTGATGCTGCGTCTCGAGCTGGTCGTTCAGCTTCGTGAGCGCGGCGTTCTGCGACTCCAGCCGCTGGGCGGCGTGCCGCACCTCGACGGCGAGGCGGCGCGTGTGTTGGTGGGCCGACTCCCGCTCGCACGCGATCGCGAGATTCGGAGCCGCGTGCGCGAGCGCGGTCCGGTCGCTGTCCGAGGGCTCTCCGGCGAGCTGCACGGCCAGGAGCCCCACCAGACGGTTGCGAGACCGAAGCGGCACGAGCGCCAGGCCTCCCGTGGCCGCCGGGGAAGACGCGTCGCCGAAGCGCAGGCGCTCTCGCACCGGGCCCGCGCCCCCTCCGCCATAATGGATCACAGTCGCGGCGTCGCCGATGAGCTCTCGCACGACCTCCCGGGACAGCGGATGCGCTGTCGCGCTCCGCAGCGCCGTCGGCGCCCACTCGTTCGTGTCGTAGTGCGGCTGGTATAGCGCCAGGGCCGCCGCTCCTGTGGCGCCCGCGAGCACGTCCAGCGCCGGCCCGAAACTCCCCACGCCGGCGTCGTCCGGGGGGGCGTTGAGGGCGCTGAGCAGCCGCCCCATCTGATCCTGGACCCGCTCGCGCCAGGCGAGCGCGTCGGCCATCCGGTTCACGCTCCGGACGATCATGCCGAACTCCCCGCGCTGGTCTTCCACGAGCCGCTCCTCGTAGCGCCCCGCCGCCACGCGCTCGAGCGCCGTCACCACGTGGGCGAAGGGCGAGGCAAACCGGCGACGGTAGTACCAGAGGCCGATGGCGAGCGCTCCGAGCACGGTCATGGACCAGAGCGGGGTCTGGCTCGCAGCGTGGACGGCGTCGTCGCCCGCGTCGGTGGCCACTTTGCGCATCAGTCGAAGCTCGGTCTCGAGATCGGCCGACGGGCGCGGAGTCCCGACCTGGTCGATGCGGCTGGCCAGGTCGGCCATGGCCTCCTGCGTGCGGCGGGCGTTCTGCCAGGCGGCGACGCGGTTCACGACCACGGCCACGGCGATTGCGAGGAAGGCGGCGGTGAAGACACGCGTGATGCTGGGCGCCGCACGCGGGCGGCCCGCCGGAAGCTGGGGCGCCGCCAACGCCGGCGGCAACGCAGTCGCCTCGGGTAGGGCGGAGCGTGGTGATGCCGGAGCGCCCGGCGCCATCTGCTGGGAAGTCATAGCCGCGTCCTATACCCTAGGGCCGCGCGCTCGGTTTGGAAAGAGTCCCGCCCCGTTCTAGCGGGGGGCTGCGCGGCTGTGTATGCTACGCTCCCATCCTCGCCAGGCGCGCCACTCTCGTGTCCGACCTGCTCGAAACCCTCCGCGACGCGCTCGCCGGACGCTACGCCGTCGAGCGGGAGTTGGGCCGCGGCGGTATGGCGACGGTGTTTCTCGCCGAGGATCTGAAACACCGCCGTCCGGTCGCCATCAAGGTGCTCCACCCCGAGCTTGCGGCCGCGGTGGGTGCGGAGCGGTTTCTGCGCGAGATCGAGATCGCGGCTCGGCTGCAGCATCCTCACATTCTCCCGCTGTATGACTCCGGCGCGGCCGGGAGCCTCCTCTA
>QHVD01000097.1:0-4954 GCA_003222235.1 Gemmatimonadota bacterium
TCGGCCGTGGTGGATCCCAAGCATTTCGATCCGAAGTCGTTCGTCGAGTTCAGCGGCGACGTGTGCATCGTGCCGCCGAACTCATTCGCGCTGGCGCGCTCGGTCGAGTATTTCCGCATTCCGCGCAACGTCCTGACGATCTGCGTCGGCAAGAGCACGTACGCCCGCTGCGGCGTCATCACGAACGTCACGCCGTTCGAGCCCGAGTGGGAAGGCTTCGTGACGCTCGAGATCTCGAACACCACTCCCCTGCCCGCCCGGATTTACGCGCACGAGGGGATCGCCCAGGTCTTGTTCTTCACCGCGGACGAGGGCGACGAGTGCGAGGTCAGCTACAAAGACAAGAAGGGGAAATACCAGGCGCAGCAGGGGATCACGCTGCCACGGCTCTAGCCTTTCGGTTGTAGGCGTAGGCCACGGACAGGGCGATCATGGCCAGCGCGAGGAAGGACGCCACGCGGTACAGCGCCTGGAGGGTCGAGAGATCGTACAACACGATCTTGAGCCCCGCCCCGGCCGCCACCGCCAGCCCCGCCGAGCGGACTGCTTTCCGGTTCAGGCGGAACCCGAGGTACACGAGGGCCCCGGCGTACGCGAGCCACCACAGGCTCAGGGCGAGATCCCCGGCGAGAGCCGCGATCCGCCCGAAGTATCGGCCGAACTGAATCGATCCTCCGGCGAACACGGCCGCAGCGCACAGTATCCAGGACAGCTCCGCGCCGCTGCGCTTCCCTGGCGGCGTCGCCTCCGCTCCCCACCACCGCGCACACAGGGCGGCGCCCGCGACGTACCCGTACAGCGCGAGCGCCCAGGGGTCGCTGAACACGGGGGCGCTCGCCTCGCGCGACCACAGCCCCACCGAAAAGAGACAGACGAACGCGCCGGCGGCGAGCCCGGCCGCCGCGAGTCGCCCGCCGGGTCGGCTTCCGTACCGCTGCGACGCGAGCGCCACCGCAGCGAGCGCGACCCAACCGAGGACCACGCTCGGGGCGCGCCACTCGAGCGCCATGGCGAGGGCGCCCAACGCGAACCCCATGATCGAGAAGGACGCCGCGCGTCGCAGCCAACCGGCGGTCAGGTGGATGGCTCCTAGCAGCGTCGGCAGGAGGCCCGGCGCGTTCTCGAACAGATCGAGTCCGGTGGCGTAGGCGAGCACCAAGAGGGCGATCGGATTCGCGACGAACAGCGAGCGCTCCGCGGCCGCGCCCGAATCATCGTGCGCCGCCGCGCCGAAGGGATCGTGGTCGAGCTGCTGCCACCACAGCAGGCCGGACACCGCCGCGGCTGCGCCGAGCGCAAGCCAGGTCCTCGCTTCAGCGCCGTGGATGCCCCCGAGGCTCGCGCCGAGCAAGGCCCAGCTGACCACGACGATGCCGAGCCTCGCCTCGGGCCAGTAACGGCGGCGCGTGGAGTGGAGTGTGAGCAGCGCGGCGGACGCGATCAGCCAGCATCCGAGAGGGCTCCTGAGCGCCGTGGCGGCGCCCGCCGCGGCGAGGAACAGGTATCCAAACAAGGCGACGTCGAACGCGCAGCGCCAGCCCATCGCGAAGGCGAGGATGCCGGTGCCCAGGCCGATCACTTCCAGGTAGCCAAGCAAGAGGTCGGGGTGAGGTAGGCGCCCGCGAGCGCCCAGATGGCGAGGCCCTCAATCTCGTGGTGGAGCGCGAGCAGGGTGACCGCGACACTCGAAGCCGCGAGCAGCAGCACGCCGGCCCGGCGGTCGAGCAGAGCGTACGGTCCGGCCGCGGCCCACAGGCCGAGGTAGACGAGGCCGCCGCCCGCCCCGATCATCGCGGCGCCGTAGCGCCGCATGCCGTGCCGGATCCGGTCCTCGCCCCAGACGGCGACGCCGATGCCGGCGGCGACCGCGAGGAGCGAGCGCACCAGCGGCGGGATCCAGCCGCGATCGAACGCATATTTCAGGAAGAACGCGGCCGCGGCGAGGAGCGCGACCACACCGATCACGAGCAGCCCCCGCTGGCCGAACCATTGCTCGAGGTCGGCGGAGGGTGCGGCGGTGGGCGGGGCCAGGGGTGGGGGTGGGGACGGGGGCGGGGGCGGGGTCTCACCCGGGGGCGGCCGGCCGGGGTCGGCTCGTGGAAGCGGTCGCGCCGCGTCCGGAATGGCGCGGGCATGGACCAGCCGCCGCACCAGTTCCTCGAGTGTCGCGACGCGCCACTCCAGGCGCTCGATCGAGTCCCGCTGCTCGTCGCTCACGGCGCGGCGGTGCGGCGGGCGCCGATGAGCGTGATCGCAACAGTGGCTACCGCGATGATGATGAGGTCCCACGCCCACCCGGGCTCGAGCGCGGGAACGAGCAGCTGCACCAGGTTCATCACGAAGTCGAAGGCCCCCACCAGCAACCCCAGCAGCACGGTGCCCTGGAGCGTGAAGCCGAGGCGGACCAGCAGGCCGCCCGCCGCGAGAATCACCGCCGCCTGCCCCGCGGCGATCGCAACCGTCACGGCGATCCCCCCGGCGAGGGTCTCCATGAACGCGGTCCGGGAGGGCGCGAAGCTGAAGAACCAGGTATGGATCAGGGACATCATCACGCCCGCCGCCCCCGCGCAGAGGGTCGCCCAGATCGCGTAATAGACCACGACCTTCATGCGGTCCCCGGTGTCGGTTGTCATGGCAAACCCCCTCAGACGCGGCAGCACAATCTGCGTGCCGGGCGCCGCCCGCGCCAGCGCCGGAACGGCGTTAGCGCAGCGCCGCCGTCGCCTCCTCGAGCGCGACTCGCGCCCGATCCACGCGGGCGACGAGATCGGCCAGCTCGCGCTCCACCGTCGCAACGTCGCCGTAGCGGATCGCCTCGCTCACCGACGGGAACGCCACCGTCGCATACCCGTTGTCGACATCGGAGGCAAACTGCAGGCTCTTGTACCACGGCCGGGTCGCGAGCCCCTCCGCTCGGGTGAGGCGCCTCTCCACTTGCATGAGCGCAGCGTTCGCCCGAGCGCAGCGGGCGGAGTCGGCCCCCGCCGCGAGCGCGCTGTCGCGCGCGGCCGCGAACGCGCGAGCCGCTCCGGTGAAACGCCCCAGCGCCTCGCGCAGCCCCTGCGCGCGCACGCTCCATTTCTTCTCGGCAATCCCGGAGTCGAGTTGCGCCACGAGACGGGTCAGCTCGGCGCCAAAGGCGACGTAGTCGAGCGGCAGGATGTCGGCGTTGGCCAGGCGGGCGAGGATCACGCCTACCAACCTGGCGCCCGCCTGGTGGGCCTTGTATCCCGGATCGCCGAATCGCGACATCCAGTCGTAGGAGTCGTACGCGGAATGGTAAATCCCTTCCGGTCCGTCAAACCCGATCCCACCGGCGGGGATGCCGAGGTGATGATAGAACGGCGCGAAATCCGAGCCTCCGCCGAGGTTGCCGAGCGTCAGCGCCGCCGTGTCGCCCTGGTGGCCCCGCAGCCACTCTTCGTAGACCGTGCCGGCCCCTTCCGGGTCCGGCACGACCCGAGTCGCCGCCCGGATGAGTGGCTTGAGGGATGGGGAGGCGGCGCCGCTGAAGCTCTGGCCGGAGAACGTGCCGTCCTCGTTGACGTAGGCCACGACATGCGCCCGGAGCGAGTCCTCCAGCTCCTCCGCCCACTCAGTCGACCCGATGAGTCCCCATTCCTCGGCGTCCCACGTCGCAAACACGAGCGTGCGCGCCGGCCTGATGCCCTGCTGCGCAAGGGTCGCGAAGGCGCGCGCCACCTCGAGCACGGTGACCGTCCCGCTGATGTTGTCGCGCGCGCCGGGCCCCCAGGCGTCGCGGTGGCCGCCCACCACGAGCCACTGGTCGGGATACCGTGTGCCCCGGATCATGCCGAACGTGTTCCAGATGGGATGCATCGCCCGGGCGCCGCGTTCGGTCTTCACCTTGAGCCGCGCCCGCGCCGGCCCCGGCCCCACGTGGTAGCGGAACGCGAGGGCGCCCTGCCAGCTCTGGGGCACGGACGGGCCCTTGAGCCGCTCGAGGATGCGACCGGCGTTGCCGTAGCTCATCGGGATGACGGGAATGCGCGGCAACGCGAGCGACTCCTCCGGGACCCGGCGTGCGCCCGGCGCCGAGGCGTAGCCCGGGGTCGTGGGGTCGCCATTCTCGTTGAGAATGCTGCCGCGTTGCACGCCGCCGGCAGGCCGCATCGGCCCATCGGGGTAGACGTCGCCCCGGAAATACCCGTCCTCCTGGGGGTCGGAGTAGATGACGAGCCCCGCGGCGCCATGTCGCTCCGCCTCGCGCGCCTTGATGCCCCGGAAGGACCGTCCGTAGCGGGCGATCGCGATCTTGCCGCTGACGCTGATCCCAAGCGAGTCGAGCGTCTTGTAGTCCTCGATCAGCCCGTAGTTGACGTACACCACCTCGGCAGTCACGTCGCCATCGGCCGAGTACGCGTTGAACGTGGGGATTTGGGGTGCGCGCGTGACGAGCCGGGGGGTCCCGGGCAGCGGCGGCTCCGGTAGGTCAAGCCGGAGGGGGGCCGCCCTCGTCCCCGCTCCGGCGAAGAGCCAGGCCGCGACCGTTTCGGGCTGCGGGAGGTAGACGAGATACTCTTTGGCCCACGTCTCGAGCCCCCAGGCTCTGAGCTGCCCCATCACGTAGTCCCGCGTTGCGGCTTGGGCCCGGGTGCCGGCCATGTGGGGCACGCGGGCGAGGTCGAACGACATGCGTCGCGCGCTCGCGGTGTCGGGTACGGCGAAGAGTCGCTGCTCGAAGCTCTGCTCCGCGGCGACGGAGCCCGGTGCGAATCCCTCGGGGGGCGAAGACTGTTGGGCAGAGAGCGGCGTCGCTGCGACGATCCAGGCCGCCCTGGCCGCCCTGGCCGCCCTGGCTGCGTTGCCGGGCACCATAGTGTGCGGTGTCATCTGACCGTGACGTGGGAGATGGGCGTTATTTTAACGCCTACGATGGCGCGCGCACCGGGCCCCCCCTCGAGTCTCCGGACGAAGCTCTTGCTCGTGCTGC
>QHVD01000097.1:5026-5550 GCA_003222235.1 Gemmatimonadota bacterium
CGTGCGCGCGCCGCCATCGTCGCGGGCGACGACCTGCTCACGCGGCAGCGGGCGTTGCAGGCCGCCGCCGGCAAGGCGCTGCGCGATATCGTCCTTTGGCTCGCGCTGGGCGCCCTGTGCGCGCCCCTCGTGATCTCTTGGGTCCGGCGCCGCGTGTGGCGGCCGCTGCGCGAGCTCGATGTGGCGTTGGCTCGCGTGGCAGAGGGGGATCTCATGGCGGAAGTGGCCGTTCCCGCAGACGACGAAATCGGAGCCCTCGCGCGGCATTTCAACGAGATGACGCGCGTGCTGCGGGAGCGCGCCGAAGAACAGGACCGCCTCGCCGCTGCGGGTGAGCTGCTCGCGGGCGTGGCGCACGAGGTCAACACCCCACTGGCGGCGATCGCCGCGCACGCGGAGAACTGGATCGCCCAGCCGAGCATCTCGGACGAGCAGCGTGCGGAGGTGGTGCAGATCCTGCGCCAAACCAAGCGGGCTGCGAAGCTGCTGCACGGCCTGCTGCACTTCGTGCGCGCTACGGAACG
>QHVD01000097.1:5631-9987 GCA_003222235.1 Gemmatimonadota bacterium
TCTCGTCTCCTACCGGTTCGGTGTGGAGGAGATCGCGGTGGGCGGGCGCCTCGACCCGACCCTGCCGCTGGTCTCGGGCGACACCATCAGGCTGGAGCAGGTCGTGGTCAACCTGCTCTCCAACGCCATCGACGCGCTGCGCGCGATCCCGCCGCCCCGCCACCTCACGGTGGACACCTGGGTCGAGAACGCCATGGTCTCGGTCGCCGTTGCGGACAACGGACGCGGAGTCGCGCCGGAGATCGCGGCGCGGCTGTTTCGCCCGTTCGCCACGACCAAGGGCCGGCGCGGGACGGGACTGGGCCTGTATATCTCGCGCCAGACTGCCCGCGAAGCGGGTGGCGACCTGGATCTCCTCCCCTCCACAGGGGGAGGCGCGCGGTTCGTTCTGCGCTTGCCCGCGATTGCCCCCGCCCAGGCGCAAGCCGAGGGCACACCCAGCGCGTCTCGCGTTTCGCCTCCCCCTACCTCTCCCCCTCCCCCTCCCCCTTCCCCGGCGCCGCCGCTTCCGCGGGACACGTCCCAGGTGGCCGCGTCGCTCGCCGGGCTCCGCATACTCATCGTGGAGGACGATGAGGCGATCCGCCGCCCGATGGCCAGGTTTCTCGCCTGGCGCGGTGCCGAGGTGCTGGAGGTCGGGGACGGGCAGGAGGCGCTGGGCCGGCTGGGCCAGTGGCCGGCGGACGTGATTCTCGCCGATGTGCGGATGCCGCGGATGGACGGGATCGAGCTGTACCACAGGCTGGAGGACGGCCGGCCCGACCTCGCGGCCCGGGTAATGTTCCTGTCGGGCGACCTCTTCCGTCTTGCCGAGTCCGGCGACACGCCGGTAGGGCCGGAACGCGTGCTCGTGAAGCCGGTGGACCTGGACGAGCTGGAGCGGCGCGTGCTGGGGTTCGCGAGGTCAGTGGCGGGGGCGGGGGGCGGGGGCGGGGCGTCTAGCCGGGCATCAGGGACGACGCTATGATGGAGCATGTTGGTGGTTCTGGTCCTGCTCGCGACCGTGTTGCTCCGGGTCGCGATCATCACCGCGGTCGCCTACCTGTTGCTACCGCGCGGTGCCGCCTGCCCGCATTGCAATATCGACATGCTCGCCATTCGCAACCGCTTTTTCGATCTGTTGGTCCCCGCTCTCCAGCGCCGCTGGTGTGTCGAGTGCGGCTGGAACGGCATCGTGCGGCGGATGCAGCGCACGCCGAGCCGGACCGAGGCGCGGCGCCCGCTCATTCCTTCGTGATGATGCGCGCCGCCCGCTCGTAGAAGAAGTAATCCCACCCCCAGTTCAGCAGCACGAAAAGCTTGTTGCGAAAACCGATGAGCTGGATGATGTGGACGATCAACCATACCACCCAGGCCGCGACTCCCTTGAACGCGATGCCGTGGATGTAGGCGACCGCGGCGTTGCGGCCGATCGTGGCGAGCGAGCCGGGATCCCGGTAGCGGAACGGGATCGGCGGCTCGCCCCGCAGCCGGCGCAGGATGTTGCCCACCGCGGTCTCCGCCATCTGGATCGCGACAGGCGCCATCATCGGCAGCGGCTCGCCGTCGTCCTCGAGGTACGCCGCGTCGCCGATGACGTACAGCTCGGCGTGCTCGGGGACCTGCAGGGTGGGCGTCACGGTCACCCTTCCCTGGCGCGCCGTGGGCAGGCCGAGGTGGTCGATGAGGGATGCTGCCTTCGCCCCGGCCGCCCAGATGAGCGTGCGTGCCGGGATCACTTCCCCGCCCTTCAGTCGCACCCGGGCGCCGTCGTAGTCCTCCACGACGGCGCCGAACCGCACCTCCACATGCTTGCGCCACAGCGTTTCCGCCGCCGCCTCACGGAGCCGCTCCGGCAGTGCGGTGAGAACATGGTGGGTCGCTTCGAGCAGCAGGATCCGCACGTCCTTGACGTTGAGGCGGGGATAGTCCTTCACGAGCACCAGCCGGATCAGCTCCGACAGCGCGCCGGCCATCTCGACTCCCGTCGGGCCGCCGCCCACGACCGCGAAGGTGAGCAGCGCGCGCCGCGGCTCGCCGTCGGGTTCGAGCATCGCGCGCTCGAAGCAGTGGAGCACGTGATTGCGAAGCGCCACCGCGTCCACGACGCCCTTCAGCACGAACCCGTGCCGCGCGATGCTCTCCAGCCCGAAGTAGTTCGTCTCGCCGCCCACCGCCAGGATCAGGTAGTCGTAGCGAATCGGGCCGGCGTCCGTCAGGACCTGCTTCGCCGCGCCGTCGAGCCCGGTGACCTCGACCATCCGAAACTCGAAGTTCCGCTGGCCGCGGAGGATCGCGCGCACCGGCCTCGCGATCTGCTCCGGCTCGAGACCGGCGGTAGCGACCTGGTAGAGGAGCGGCTGGAAGAGATGGTAGTTGTGCCGGTCCAGCAGGATCACGTCCACCGGTGCCTTGCGGAGCGCGCGCGCCGCGCGCAGCCCGCCGAAGCCGGCGCCCACTATTACCACCGTCGGGCGGGCGGCGGGCTGCGGGACCACTGCGGCCTGCGGGCGCGAAATCGCTTCGGGCTGCGTGGGAATGGTTGTGTCGGTCATGGCCGGTCGCTATATGATGCCGTTCGCGGCACGGTAGCGCTTGTCGGGTCCTGCGTCTAGGCCTGAGGTCCTCACCCCGTGCCCTCTCTCCCGTCGGGAGAGCGGATGTCCTCACCCCCTGGCCCCCTCTCCCTTCGGGCGAGGGGGTACGACGGCTCGTTCTTCGTTCCCCCGTCAGGTCCTCACCCCCTGTCCCCCTCTCCCTTCGGGAGAGGGGGTACGACGGGTCGATCTTCGTTCACCCTCTCCGGAACGGAGAGGGGGTCAGGGGGTGAGGACCCACACCGCGGAGAGGGGGTCAGGGGGTGAGGACCTGCGGGAGGGTGAGGGGGTGAGGACCAAAACCGACGCCCGGGAGTGATAACGACGTTCTCACTGTTGGTCGAGCCGTAGGATCGTCTGGAGCAGCACGTTCCCGCCGTTCGTCACGTCCTCCGGCCGCGTGTATTCGAGCGGCGAGTGACTGATCCCTTTCACCGACGGCACGAAGATCATCCCCATGGGACAGATGCGGGCCAGGTCCTGAGCGTCGTGCCCCGCCCCACTGGGCATGATCTGGCTCGAGAGACCGAGTCCCTGGACGGCATCGGCGATCTCGGCCCGCACGCCCGCGTCGGACAGCGCCGGGGAGTTGGTGTGCTGCAGTACGTAGTCGAAGGACGTGTCGTACTTGCGCGCGATCTCGCGCGCCTCGGCGGAGATGCGGCTCCACAGCGACGCGATCTTGTCGGCCGAGAGATCGCGCAGCTCCACCGTGAGCGCCACCTCGCCCGGGATGACGTTCGGCGCGCCGGGCTTGACCACCAGCCGGCCCACCGTGCCTACCTGGCGCCCCGGCACGGCTTTCACGACCCGGTCCACCAGCAGGACCAGCTCCGCGGCGGGGAGCAGGGCGTTCTGCCGGCGGTCCATCGGTGTGGTGCCGGCATGGTTCGCGAAGCCGCGGATCGTGACGTCGTAGTGGTTGATCCCGACGATCCCCTCCACGATCCCGATCTGTAGGCCCTTCTCGTCCAGGATGCCGCCCTGCTCGATGTGCAGCTCGACGTAGGCCGCCACGCTGCCGGGCCCGTGACGCGCCCCGGCGATCCGGTCGGGGTCGCCGCCGATGCGCTTGATCTTGTCCGCGAGTGGAACGCCGTCCCGGCCCGGCCGGCGCAGCTCTTCGTCGGGCAGGTCGCCGATGAAGCCGCGGCTGCCGGTGAGGCCGCTCTCCTCGTCACACCAGATCACGGCATGTAAGGGATGGCGGTTGGAGTAGCGCTGCTCCGCCAGCGCCTGCGCTACCTCGATCGCCCCGAGAGAACCCACGTCGCCGTCGTAATTGCCGCCCTCGGGGACCGAATCGATGTGGGAGCCGAACAGAATGGGGAGCGCCCCCGGCTGCGAGCCGGCTCGGGCGCCGATGATGTTGCCGGCGGGATCGATCCGCGCGTCGAGTCCGGCCTGGCGCATGAGCCCCATCGCGAAGCCGCGGCCGTCGATGTGAAGCCCGCAAGATCGGCGAGGTGCTGGTGGAGGCGCCGTCCGTCGATGCGCCAGCTCTTCCAATCGGGGGACTCGGGGAAGTGAGGGTGGGGCAGCCCGGCCAGGACGCCGCACGCCGCGGCGCGCACGAACTGCCGTCTGTTCATCGTGGGCAGACCATTCCGTCGCGAAATTTTGCTTTGCCCTGCGTGGGAATGGTAGGCCTGAGGCCTCACCTCCTGTCCCCCTCTCTCTGCGGGACACCGGAGGTCCTCACCTCCTGACCCCCTCTCCGTTCCGGAGAGGGGGAACTCACACCATCCATTTCGTTCCCCCTGCCATGAGAAGGTCTTGT
>QHVD01000098.1:0-454 GCA_003222235.1 Gemmatimonadota bacterium
CTTTCGATCCGGATGGTTGGGGGGGGGCGACTCTCTCCCTACTCCCAAGTCTCCCGCGTTGAGCCCTGCCCGCCTTCTCACTGCTGCCGTACCCGCACGGCGTCGGCGACGACCACCAGGCCCGCGGCGTCCCTTCGCAGCAGCACCACTCGGCTCCAGCCGGCGGGGAATGCCCAGGTCCCGAGCGCGTGCCAGTGGCCACCACCCGTGGTCTGGTCCAGGCGCACCGTGGCGAGCGTGTCGCCCGCCGCGCCGATTACCGCATACGCCGCACGGGGCGAGCGATTCGCGCCGCTCGTCCAGCGTGCATCCACGGCGCGCGGGCCGGCCGCATCCAGGCGAAACGAGAAGACGGCGCCGTCGGTCGCGTCCGGGAGCGTCGCAGCCCACCGATATCCGCCGCCGTAGTAGTCCGGCGTCGCGGCCGTTGCGGGCCACGCCGCGGGGATCGCGG
>QHVD01000098.1:495-5458 GCA_003222235.1 Gemmatimonadota bacterium
CGCGGGATCGTTGAACTGCGCCGAGTCGTCGACGACGACCTCCCCGCAGCGTGCCTGCACCTGGTGCACGTACGCGATCCAGGGCCAGTGCGGCCCCGGGTCGATCCGGCTTTGGGGCTGGAGCTGCCCGTGGGCGAGGATGTGCTGCCAGTCCCGCGGAATTCCCCGGTCGCGCGTGACGTCGCAAACGAGCGCCGCGGACGCTTGGAGCTGCGAGGCGGGGAAGGAGTCTTGGGAGGCAAACCCGGCGTGCTCGATCCCGACTGTGAAGTCGTTACTCTGCACGCCATTCAGCCAACAGTCGTGCTCGTGGTTCAGGGCGCAGTCGTAGAGCGCCGCTATGTGCCACGCGCGATCGCGCTCCAGCACGAGCTGCGAGATCTCGCCGCCGTCCTCGCTGACCAGGTAATGGGCGCTCACCTGCGAAGCGAGGTTCACGAGCCAGCTCCAGCAACTCGTGTAGTTGCTCTCGCAGGTATGGATGATCACCACATGGGTGACCCCCGTCGAGTCGGCCGGCCGCTGATTGAAGTTGGGCGAGGCACGCCAGACTGCGGGAGAGTAGTCCGGGGCGCCGGACACCGGCGGCGGCTTCGGGCAGGAAGCCGGCGCGGCAGCGGCGCTCGGGCCCGTGCGGGGGCCGAGCGCGCGGTACACCTCGCGGGTATAGGCCGTGCGACCCTCCGGGAGCTCGATCCCGCTGAAACGCGCGGCGAGGGTGCCCCATTGCTCGGGACGCGAGCGGTCGACCCGGGTCTCGGTCGCGTAGGCGTCCAGCAGGGCCGCAGCGGCGCGGATGTTCGAGACGGGGTCGCGGCGCGCCCTCTCGGGAGGGACGCCCGCGAGCGCGGCGCCTCGCTCGAGTGCGGCGCCGCGCAGCGCCATCACTCCAAACGCGGGCGCCTGGCCGGGGAATTCTTCGGCGCCCTGGACCATCTGCCAGCGCGTCTCGACCCATCCGATCGCTTTCAGGAGACTCGCCGGCACTCCGAACTCGGCGCCCGCGGCGGCGAACGCGGAGTCGTAAGGCGAAACGATGGAGTCGATGCCGGCGAAGCGCGCGACGCCCGGCTGGGGACAGGGTTCTGTGCCCACGGACGGCGCGCGGCATCCGCTCGCGACGCCCGCCAGGGCCGCCAGCAAGGCGGCGGTGCCCGTCCCCGCCATCCTCATTCGCCGGTCACGGCTCGTGCCGGACGTCAACGATCACACGGGCCGGCGCCGCCGTCTCGAGAACGCGGTAACGGCGGCGTGCGGGGAGCCCGACAACCCACTCGACCTGTCCCTCGAAGTCGCATACGAGCTTGATCTCGTTGGCGGCGCGCAGCCGCGGAGTCCACTCGCGCCGCGCGACGGTCGGATTGCCTCGTTCGTCGTGCATCTGAGCGGGCTCGAACCGTACCACCAGGTACCCGGTGCCCATGACGGACACGGTATCGCCGGACCCGCAGCGGCGGATCGGCCGGTCGGCGTACTCCACGTGGTAGCCGGGCGCGCTGTCGCCCGCGAACTCGAACACGACGCGGTCGTATGCCGGGTGTGGAGCGACCCGCACGGCGCGGAGAATCACAGGGCGCGTCGCCCGCCGGGCGCGATGCGCGGGGTTCATGGAGCCCGCAAAGGCCGCGCTGGTATCCTGCGCCTGGACGACCACGGCGGTTCTCGCGCCGGCCGGCCGGCCACACGCGCCGGGCAGAAGCAGGGCGAGGTAGAGGCGGATCGTGCGCACTTACACTCCCGTGCACGTCTCAGGGTGCTCGAGTAGTACCCGCGGGCCGGCTTCGTGGCCTCGGCAGCGTCCAAGTTCCTGTGCTGCACCGACAGGCAAGATGGGAGGCCCGTCCCGCGAGACTCGCCGTAGCAACTGTTGCAAGTGCGCGTTACTCAGTCGCGCAGTCCAAGGATTGCAACTTGGCATCGCCGCCGGCAACCTTCGCTCCCCCGCGGGTGACCCCCATCACGGCGGCATTCTGCCCGGGGGAGTACGCTGGGCTGTCGATTCTCTGCAAAGGGCGAACTGCCGGTGACGGCAGGGCGCAAAGCCATGGGGTCTCAGGTGCGACATGAGACAGCCCGGCTGCCAGGGGAGCAGCGGCCCCACGCCTTGGACCGGAGTGCGGGCCGTTTTGCATAGGTGAAAGGAGATGCGCGCATGTGGACACGCGACGCCCCGTTAGCCGCTGAGCACCGCCGGCTCCGGCGCGCGGGTTTCACCCTCCTTGAGCTGGTGATCGTCATCTTGATCTTCGGCACCCTCTCCATGGCGTCCTGGCCGTCCGTCGCCCGCATCGTCACCCATTCCCGTGTCAACCAGGCAGCAAGGGTGGTCGGCCACGATCTCGTCGTCGCCGGCTCCGCCGCCGCGCGGCAGCGCCGTCCCGTCCGCCTCGCGCTTGATGCCGGCAACCAATCCCTTACGGTGAGCGACCGAGTCACCGGCACTACCCTTTGGCAACGCTCACTCGGCCGGGACAGCGAGTACGGGCTCGACTCCGTCACGTTTTCGGCCACTCCGATCGACCTCCTTCCCAACGGGTTCACCTCCAGCGCCCTCACGGTGACCGTATGGGCGCGGGATTACTCGCGCCGAGTCATCCTGTCGCGCGCCGGATGGGTGCGGGTACCGTGAGACCACGCGCGTCCGAGGCCGGTTTCTCGCTCGTCGAGCTCATGGTCGCGATCGTGCTGCTCGGGGCCATCCTGGTCGGCGTGGCGCAAATGTCCTTCGTGTTGGCGCGGCGATCCTACGGCATGTCGGGCACCCACGCTCGGGATGCCGTGATCGCGCAGCAGGTCGAGCAGTTCACGGCGCTGCCGTTCGACTCGCTCAAGGGCAGAGCGGGAACGATCACCGTCAACAAGCCGCCGCTCCCCTACCAGCGCATCGTCGTGGTGGACAGCCTGTCTCCCAAGTGGCGCCGGGTGACGCTCGTCGTCAAACCCCTGAACCCGGCGGTTCGGCCGGACACGGTGGTGCTCGAGCGTGCCAAACCCGGCGGCAACCCGTTCAACCAACCATGAAAGGGCGCCGCGGTTTTACGCTCGTCGAGCTGCTCGTCAGCATGCTGATTCTGGGGATCATCGGGGCGGCCCTGACGAAGCTGTTCGTGTCTCAGTCCCGGCTCTACGACCAGCAGACGCAGCTGCGTCAGGCGCGCTTCGTCTCCCGCGCCGCGATCAACGCGGCGCTCTCCGATCTCCGGATGGTCGAAGTGACGGCCGGCGTGGTCTCGGCGACACCAAGGGCGATCACGGCCCGGGTGCCCTACGCCCTCGGCGTCGTGTGCGCCAATACGCCGTTCCAGACGACGCTCTCGTTGCTCCCCGTGGATTCGACGACGTATGCTACGGCCGGCTTCTCGGGGTACGCCTGGCGGGATACCCGCGGCAATTACACCTATGCCGAAGCGGGAACTACGGTAGGCCCGGACGACCCCTCGCTTTGCGCCTCGGCGAACGTCACCGTCCTCCCCGGGGGCAGAGTGGTTTCGGTCCGGCCTCCGCTCCCGGCCGCCCTCCCGCCGGTTGTGGCGGTAGGGACCACCGTGCTCCTGTTCCAGCGCGTCGTCTACGAATTCAAGACATCCGCGGCCCTCCCGGGGCGGACGGCTCTCTGGCGGACGATCGTCGCCTCGCGCCAGAGCGATGAGCTCGTCGCCCCATTCGACACCTCGGCCAAGTTCCGCTTCTACGTCCAGGGCGGCGATACGGCACAGCGCGCGGTGCCGAGGGCGCTCGCGAGCATACGTGGACTCGAGCTCGACTTCAACGCGGAGAGCGAGCACCCGCCTGAGGGCAGCTCCGCGCCCAAGAAGGCCCAGATGGTGGCGGCAGTCTTCTTCAACAATCAGGTGAAGTAGGCCGTGCGATCTGGACCCTGCGTGCGGCATAGGGCGGGCGAGCGCGGTACGGCGCTCCCCATGGCGATGCTGGTCGTGGCCGTCTTCGCGGTCTTGCTCGCGGCCGGGTTCTCGGCATTGGGGAGTGAGCGCCGGGTGAACGCGAATAATGACGAAGCGGAGCTGGACGCATTCACGCTCGCCGAGACCGGCCTGGAGCGCTTCGTCGCGCGGCGCGACTCCCTGGGGTTCACCGCTGCGCCACCCGCCGTCACGGAGTCGACCCGGATGGTCTTCCGATGGGGTTACGCAGATGTCGTCCTCCGGCGGGTCCGCGAGGATACGGTCGCGCAGCTCTACGGGTATGTCGTTCGGTCGCACGGGGTGAGCACGGTGAAGGCGCTCCGCGGCACGCCACAGGCCGAGCGCACGGTGGCGCAGTATGCCGCCTGGCAGACCGGGAACATGAATGTGCCCGCGAGCTGGACCAGCCTGAGCGGCCTCCAGAAGAACGGCGCCTCCGACATGGGGACGGGCGGCACCGACGCCTGCGGGAAGATGCCGTCCGTCGCGGGCGTCGCCGTGCCGGCGAACCCGGGCTACACCCAAAACGGCGCGGGCCTCGCGCCCCAGGGGAGTCCACCGGTGAAGACCCTGGCCCCCACGCCGGCTCAAATGGCCGACTCGGTGACGATCGACTGGAACGGCATCGTCAACGGGAGCGCGGTGACGCCGGACGTCACGATTCCACCCGGATCCTGGCCGTCATTCTTCGACACCACGTACTACCCCGTCGTACGCGTGAACGGGGACTTCACTCTTCCGGGGGATGGCCGCGGGCTCCTCATCGTCACCGGAAGCCTGACGATGAGCGGCAACGTGACGTGGCACGGGCTCGTGCTGGTGGGGAACAACGTGACGTCGAATGGCAACGACGGCGTCGACGGCGCTACGATCACGGGGCTCAACATCAAGCTGGGCGCGGTCCTGCCCCAGGGGGACGTCGGAAACGGAACGAAGCGCTTCAACTACAACTCCTGCACTGTCGCGCGCGCGCTGTCGCGGTACGGACAACTCGTCCCGTACACGAACGCTTGGGTCGACAACTGGCCGACGTACTGAGC
>QHVD01000099.1 GCA_003222235.1 Gemmatimonadota bacterium
GAGCTCGACGGGTACACACAAGCGCACTTCGCCGACTCGCGCCAGCGCATCCAGCAGGCCTTGAACGCGCAGGTGGTGCAGCCACTCGGGCCGAGGCCGCCGACGCGCTAGCAAGATTTCCACACCGACGCCCCCCCCGAAAACGACGGCGCCCGGGATCGCTCCCGAGCGCCGTCGTCTCTAGCCGTCTCTACATCGAGCCTCTTCGGATCCCTTCGGATCTCTACTCTTTCAGATCTCTACTCCTCGGACCTCTTCGCATCTCTTCGGATCTCTACGGTACGCCCTCGTGTCGTTCAATCCGCCTCCACTTCCTCCGTGAACGGACTCGGCACGGCGCCCGTGACCGGCTCCGGTGGCGGCGGCGGCGGCTGGAACCCCTCCGGCGGCTCGATCTCGATCTCGTGGTAGCGGTAGATCCCGGTTCCCGCCGGGATGAGGTGCCCGATGATGATGTTCTCCTTGAGCCCCAGGAGGTCGTCCCGGGCGCCCCGGATCGCCGCGTCCGTCAGCACGCGCGTCGTCTCCTGGAACGACGCCGCCGAGATGAACGACTGCGTGGTGAGGCTCGCCTTCGTAATGCCGAGCAGCAGGGGCTCGCGCACGGCGGGCTTGCCGCCCTTCTTCTGGATGCGCTCGTTGGTCTCCCCGAACGTGAGCTTGTCCACGTGCTCGCCCTCGAGGAACTCGGTGTCGCCGGGCTCCATCACGCGCACCTTCTGCAGCATCTGGCGCACGATGATGCCGATGTGTTTGTCGTTGATCTTCACGCCCTGGAGCCGGTAGACCTCCTGCACCTCGTTGAGCAGGTACTCCTGCACCGCGCGGGGCCCCTTGATCCGCAGGATGTCGTGCGGGTTGACCGGTCCCTCGGTGAGGCGGTCGCCCGCCCGGACCCGGTCGCCCTCGTGGACGCGCAGGTGCTTGCCCGCCGGCACCTCGTAGACCTGCGCCTCGCCCTGCTCCGGATGCACCGAGATCTCGCGCTTGCCGCGCTTGATCTCGCCGAACCGCACGGTGCCGTCGACCTCGGAGATCGTGGCCGGGTCCTTGGGCCGCCGGGCCTCGAACAGCTCGGCCACCCGCGGCAGGCCGCCCGTGATGTCGCGGGTCTTGTACGCCTCGCGCGACACCTTGGCCAGCACGAGACCGGCGTGCACCTCCTGGCCGTCCTCGACCGCGAGCTGCGCCCCCTCGGGGATGACGAAGTCGCGGAGCCGCTTCTCCTTTTCGGCCTTCTTCTGGATGATCTCGATGTGCGGGTGCAGCTTCTTCTCCCGGTCCTCGATGATCACCCGCTGGCGCCGGCCGGTGAGCTCGTCCAGCTCTTCGCGGACGGTCTCGTCCTCGACGACGTCCACGAACCGCACCACGCCCGCCACGTCCGTCATGATCGGGTTGGTGTAGGGGTCCCAGGTGAACAGCACGGCGTCCTTCGCGACCTTCTGGCCGTCCTGCGTCATCAGCGTGGCGCCGAGCGGCACGTGGAAGCGCGAGTGGACGGAGAGCTTGCCCTCCTCGTCGGCGCCGTGCTTCGCGGCCTTGAGGACGAGCTCGCCCTCGTAGCTCGTGACGACCTTGGTGTCCTCCGGGGTCTCGACGAAGGTGAGCCGATCGCCGTACTCGATCACGCCCTCGACCTTGGTCTTGCGCACCGTCTGCTCGGCGATGCGCGCCGCCGTGCCGCCGATGTGGAAGGTCCGCAACGTGAGCTGCGTGCCCGGCTCGCCGATCGACTGCGCGGCGAGGATGCCCACCGCCTCGCCCAAGTCCACCATGTCCATGGTGGCGAGGTTGCGGCCGTAGCACATCCGGCACACGCCGCGCTTCGCCTCGCAGGTAAGGACCGACCGGATCTTCACGGCCTCGATCCCCGCGTCCTCGATCGCCTGCGCGGTGTCTTCGTCGAATACCTGACCCGCCTCGACCAGCACCTTGGGCCGGCTGTCCTGGTCCAGCTCGTGCGGGTCCAGGACCTCCTCGAGCGCCACGTTGCCCACGAGGCGCTCCCGCAGCGGCTCGATGATGTCCTCGCCCTCCTTCAGCGCCGACATCTCGAGCCCGAGGATCGTGCCGCAGTCCTCCTCGGTGACCGTCACGTCCTGCGCCACGTCCACGAGCCGCCGGGTGAGATAGCCCGCGTCCGCGGTCTTGAGCGCCGTGTCGGCCAGCCCCTTGCGCGCCCCGTGCGTCGAGATGAAGTACTCCAGCACGGAGAGGCCTTCTCGAAAGTTCGACTTGATCGGGCTCTCGATGATCTCGCCGATGCCGCCCGTCAGCTTCTTCTGCGGCTTGGCCATCAGGCCGCGCATTCCTGCGAGCTGGCGGATCTGGTCGCGCGAGCCGCGGCTCCCGGAGTCGAACATCATGAACACGGGGTTGAAGCCGCCCTTCGCCCGGTGCATCGTCTTGACCATCGCGTCCGCGATGTCGTTGTTGGCGTGCGTCCAGGCGTCAATCACCTTGTTGTAGCGCTCGCCGAAGGTGATCTCGCCCTTGGCGTACGCCCGCTGGAACCGCTCCACCCGCGCCTCGGCGTCGTGCAAGAGCGACGCTTTCTCGGCCGGGATCTCCAGGTCCTCGACCCCGATCGATACCCCGCCCATCGTCGCGTAGCGGAAGCCCAACTCCTTCAGCAGGTCCAAGAGCTGGACCGTATCGGCGAGTCCCGAGCGGGAGGCCGGGTCGATCTGATCTTTCGCCCGGTAGCTCTCGAACACGAGGTCGGAGAGGTCTTTCTTCCGCATGACCCGGTTCTGGAACCCCCGCATCACGTCATTCTCAGACTCCCGGGCCCGGAGTTTCTCCGGGATGATGCTGTTGAAGATCACCCGTCCGGCGGTCGTATACACCCACTCCCCGCGCGGCCCGCTCCACTCGCTCCAGAAGTGGAGGGGCGTCTGGTAGCCGAACCGGTTGATGGCGAGCCCCACCTCGAGCTCGGCCAGCGAGCCAACGCGCGGCGCACGGTTCCTGACCTCCTCCTGCTGGAAGTCCGCCGGCTCCTTCGTCAGGAAGTAGCAGCCCAGCACCATGTCCTGCGACGGCTCCGCCACCGGCCGGCCGTCCGAGGGCTTGAGGATGTTGTTCGACGAGATCATCAGGACCCGCGCCTCGAGCTGCGCCTCGAACGAGAGGGGCAGGTGCACGGCCATCTGGTCGCCGTCGAAGTCCGCGTTGAACGCGGCGCACACGAGCGGGTGGATGCGGATCGCCTTCCCCTCGACCAGCACCGGCTCGAACGCCTGGATCCCCAGGCGGTGGAGCGTCGGGGCGCGGTTCAGGAGCACGGGATGGTCCTGAATGATCTCTTCCAGGATCTCGTACACCTCCGGCGACTCCTTCTCCACGATCTTCTTCGCCCGCTTCACCGTCTCGGCGATGCCCTTCTCCACGAGCTTATGGATGATGAAGGGCTTGAACAGCTCGACCGCCATCGCCTTGGGCAGGCCGCACTGGTGCAGCCGCAGTTCGGGGCCCACGACGATCACCGAGCGGCCGGAGTAGTCCACGCGCTTGCCGAGGAGGTTCTGGCGGAACCGGCCCTGTTTGCCCTTCAGCATGTCGGAGAGCGACTTGAGCGGCCGCTTGCCGCGGCCGCGGATCGCCTTGGAGCGGCGACCGTTGTCGAACAGCGCGTCCACCGCCTCCTGGAGCCTCCGCTTCTCGACGCGGAGGATGATCCCCGGCGCCCGGTGCAGGATCAGCATCTGCAGCCGGTTGTTGTGGTTGATCACCCGCCGGTACACCGTCGAGCGGCACGAGCGGCCGCAGGTCGGGCGGGATGACCGGGATCACGTCCAGGATCATCCAGCGCGGGTCGTTGCGACCTTCGCCGGCGTTGCCCGAGTTGCGGAACGCGTCGACGATCTTGAGCCGCTTCAGCATCTGCTTCTTGCGATGCTGGCTCGTCTCGGTGGCGACTGACTCACGCAGCTCGTCGGCGAGCTTATCGACCTCGATGCGCTCGAGCAGCTTGCGGACCGCCGGCGCGCCGATGTCCGCCTGGAACTTCGCGTCGCCCTCGGCCTTCGCCTTGTTGCGCAGCTCGAGATAGCGGTCCTCGTCGAGCAGTTCCCTTTCCTGCACCTCCTGCTCGCCCGGCGCGATCACCACGTAGTTCGTGTAGTAGATCACCCGCTCGAGATCGCGCAGCGTCATGTCGAGCATGTTGCCCATCGGCGAGGGCAGGGTCTTGAAGAACCAGATGTGCGCCACCGGCACCGCGAGCTCGATGTGGCCCATCCGCTCGCGCCGCACCTTGGAGAGCGTCACCTCCACGCCGCAGCGGTCGCAGATCACGCCGCGGTAGCGGATGCGCTTGTACTTGCCGCAGTGGCACTCCCAATCCTTCACCGGACCGAAGATGCGCTCGCAGAACAGCCCGTCGCGCTCCGGCTTGAAGGAGCGGTAATTGATGGTCTCGGGTTTGGTGACCTCGCCCCACGACCACCAGGTGCGCTGGCCCTGGAGCTCCAGGCGCTCGCGGTCCTTGGAGTCCCTGGGACCGCGGATCTCCTCCGGGGAGGCGATCCGAATCTGTATGTAATCGAAGCTCGAGCTCTTGGGCTCGCGGCCGCTCCGGAAATCGATCATCCGAGTCTCCCTCCCCTTACTCCTCGACGTCCTCGGTGGTGCCCAGGGTGACCTTCAAGCCCAGGGCCTGGAGTTCCTTCACCAGCACGTTGAAGGACTCGGGGATGCCGGGTTTCGGCAGGTTCTGCCCCTTCACCACGGCCTCGTACACGCGGCTGCGGCCGTTCACGTCGTCCGACTTGACGGTCAGGATCTCCTGCAGCGTGTGGGCCGCGCCGTAGGCCTCGAGGGCCCACACCTCCATCTCGCCGAACCGCTGGCCGCCGAACTGCGCCTTGCCCGCGAGCGGCTGCTGCGTGACGAGCGAGTAGGGCCCGATGGATCGGGCGTGGATCTTGTCGTCCACGAGGTGCGACAGCTTCATCATATAGATCGAGCCGACGGTGACCTCCGAGGCGAACAGCTCGCCCGAGCGGCCGTCCCGCAGCC
>QHVD01000100.1 GCA_003222235.1 Gemmatimonadota bacterium
CGATCGAGACGACGGCAGCCGTCCCTCCGGCGGTGGTCAGACCAACGAGGAGACCAAAACCGTTCTCCACGAATGCGAGCCGCAGACGTGCCCGCATACCCGCGCTGGATTGGCTGACGAACCGTTCCTGTTCACGGAACTCCTGCCCAAACGCCTTGACCACGCGGATGCCCGCCAGCACCTCTTGCACCACCGACTGGGCGGAGCTGTCGAGGTCCTTCACCGTGCGAGCCTCGCCCCGAAGGCGCCGGCGATAGATCCTCATGAGGACGAGGAGGACGGGTGAGATGGCCAGGCCGACCATCGCCAGCTCCGGATCGAGTCGGACGGAGACGTAGAGCATCAGCGCGAGGCTGCATCCCGAGCTGACGAAGGGAACGAGGCCGTCGATCATGATGTACTGGATCGACTGGGCATCCCACTGGATCCGGTACGTCGAATCGGTGCTGCCTCTGGAATCATGATAGGAGAGCGAGAGGCGCTGGACGTGGCAGAAGAGCCGCGTGCGGAAGCCGAGAACCAGCTTCTCGCCCGTGTACGTGCGCAGCAGCGACACGCCGAGCTCCTTCAGCTGGCTGACCAGGGCAATGGCCACGAGGAGCGCGACCATGACCGCCAGGAGGGCGTTCTTGGAGTGCAAGGCGGGCGGCAGTAGCACGTCGACGAAGTGCGGGAGGGGGTGGGAGCCCAGCACGCTGTCGACGATGATCTTCATCGGCAGAGGCACGAGCAGTGCAATCGGGGTCGAGAGCAGGCTGAATAGAAAAATGCCGGTAATGTGCGGCCAGTAAGGCCATGCATCGCGCAACAGTCGCCGGTAGAGGGAAAGATCCGTAGGGGTCATCGGACGCCTTCGAAGCCTGATTGCCCGAGTGCGCGACGGATCGCGGCCATGCTGGTGGCGCACTCCGTCCCCACGCGGACCGCTGGCAGCAGAGCCGCCATGCCGAGGATGACGCTGGCCGGCCAGGACGGGTCGATCGCTGCGGCGGTGGAGAGGGCGGCGAACACGAGGGTCAGCGTGACTCCCATGAGCGAGCACCTCGGCCACGTGCGCAGCCGCACGAGCTGCGTCCCATGGCCGTGCTCTTCGACCGCCATGAGCACGCGGGTGCCTCCGAACATTCCACCCCGTATCTCGAGGTCCCACCGGTCGTACTCGCCCCCGGACTGCACGGTGGCGTGGCCGGCGCGCAGGGCCGCCTTGAGGGACCGCAGGCGCTCCTCGTGCGCCTGCCACCGTTCGGTCCAGACCCTGAGCGTGCGCGGCCGGGGAAACCCGAGCCCGTATGGACGACCCCGCCGCCAGGGTGTGAGGCCGCCCGCCAGACGACCACGCAGGCGCGCCAAGGGCTGGAGGAGATGGAGGAATGCCGTCAGGCCACGCAGTCTGAACCTCTCCGCGGCGCCGGATCGGGATGCGCTCGCGAAGGAAGCCCGGGCCGCGCTCACGCCGGCCTGGGCCAGAAGAAGGGCGACGGCGCAGGCCGCCACCGGCAGGGCGAAGAGCAGGGGTGTCCAGAGGGCCCCGAGTGCAGAGAGCGCCAGGAGGGCGACGATCACCAGGTACCACTCCGGCATCAGGGGTAGGGAGAGAAGGCCGCCCCCCGGAGGTTCGCAGAGACGCTGGAACGGTGCGCTGCCCCACGTGCCGTAATAGATGCGGCTTGGCCGGAACAGCGCGCGCGCGAGGCCTTGGCCGTAGATCCGGCCGGACCAGCCGGCATGGCCGGCGACGTTGTACTTCTCCGGCCACTTTCTCTCCAAGAGCGCCTCGGATCTGCCGTAGCCCACCTGCTGTTTCCAGAACGCGCGCACCGAGTTCCGGCGATGGTGCCAGACCATGGCCGCCGGGCTGAACCCCAACGTCTCGCCGCGTTCCCGCAGCCGCCAGCACAGGTCGACGTCGTCTCCGGCGACACGGAACTGGGGATCGAAACCGCCGACCGCCTGGAGGGCGGCCTTGCGCACGGCCATGTTGCACCCTGGAATGTGCTCCGCTTCCCGATCGGACACGAGAACGTGAGCCGGGTTGCCCGGTGCATTCCCGACGCTTTCGGCGAACCATCCATCATCGGGGGGCCCGATGTTGGGGCCGCCGACCGCCGCATGCGCCGTGCTGCAGAACGTGGCGGAAAGGTAGGTAAGCCAGTGTGGGTCGGGAAAGGCATCGTCGTCGAGATAAGCGACGATCTCCCCGGTGGCCGCTTCCATGCCGGTATTCCGGGCGTTGCCGAGGCCGCGATTCTCGGTGGTGATCACCCGGACATCGTACTCACTGAGCACCGCCGTGGTGTTGTCGGTCGATCCGTCGTTGACCACGATGACTTCGAAGTCCGGGTAGTCCAGCTTCCGCAGGCCTTCGAGGCAGTCGCGGATCACCCTCCCGCCGTTGTACGTGCAGACCACGACGCTGATGCGTGGGCAGGGCCGGTCCTGCGGGAACGGGACCTCGGCAAACGCCTTGCGGACGGCTGCCAGGGCCTTCTTCGGCCGCCGGTCGCGGCGTGTCAGACCAAACGCCCAGTCATCGACGTCTTCGCCGGTCCTGTACCACTCGTCGGTCCAGGCATAGACGAAGGCGCCCGCGCATCCCGACGCGAAAGCCGTTCGAACCTGACCTTCGAGGACCTCCGCTTGCGTGCCCTCGCCGTGCCGGAGGCTGTCGAGCCCGATCTCACTCATGATCAGGGGACGATCACCGGCGATGTTCTGAAGGCGCGCGAGATAGGCTGCGAACCGCTCCTGCGACTCCAAGTATGCGTTGAAGCAAACAAGATCGAGAAAGGGCAGCTGCAGATATTCGCTGGAGGGGTAGTTCACGTAGGTGACGAGCGCCGTGGGATCCTCGGCCTTTGCGGCTCGGTAGAGCCGCTCGATGTAGCCGGCCATCCGGCGGCGGCCGTGCCAGCGCACGATCGGAGCCGGGATCTCGTTGCCGATCGCGTAGCAGAGGACCGCGGGATGCCCCCGGCAGGCGCGCACTCCGGCACGCACGACCGCCTCCAGCTGATCCAGACCGTCCCTCCTGTCGGCCAGGAGGCCCACGTATCGTTCCACCGGCAGGCCCACCATGATCCGGAGACCGTGCCTCCAGGCAGAGTCCAGCAACCAGGGCGGCGGCACCGTGTAGACGCGAACCGCGTTCACGCCGCATGCCGCCATCCGAGCGAAGTCTCGCTCGACGATGGCTAGCGCGGGATATTCATGACCATCCGCGTCGGGACGGAACGTCCCATAGGTCACGCCGCGGACATACAGCTTGTCATCGCCGACGAAGATGAACTTGCCCCGTACGGACGGCGCAACATCGACCTCCGCGAGTGCGGGGAGGATGTCCGGGCCTGTGCTGACCGCGCGTACCGAACTCATGGCGGTGAGACTTCCCTGTCTCGTTGCCACCCGGCGAACGGAGCCAGGAAAACATGACGAGGAACAACACAGCGTCAGCCGCGGCGTCAAGGATAATTTTTAAGGAGTGCCTTACTTTGCTTGATGCTTGCAGCTCTGCAATATGGCACCCCTGCCATCCCGCATAGCGGGTGCGAGGGAAGAGGCGGAAATCTAAACACCTCCCGAACGGGAGAGACCGTCTCGCGCAGGGCGACCCCCCGTCTCGGCGAACCCGGATCCCCTTCGCGACGCGGTGCGACGCTGGCCAGAGGCCCGATTTCACCGCGCGGCCGGGCTTCGGGAATACCCGCAAAGCACCCGCGGAGCCACGAGCCGTACGCCGGTCGCGGCACAGCGGTGAGAGCCGGCGCGGAAAAGGGGGGAGGAACGGGCTGTCGGACCCTCGCCGTCGCCGAAGGCCGGGCGGGAAGGCGGTGGCCGACGTTTCGCGGCCGGTAAT
>QHVD01000101.1 GCA_003222235.1 Gemmatimonadota bacterium
AAAGTCGGGGAGGTAGGTGCGCACGGGCTTGTCCCACTCGAGCTTGCCGGAATCCGCCAGCATGCTCATCAGCACGACGGTGAACGATTTGGTGTTGGACCCGATGGCCATGAGGGTCCGCGGCGTCACGGGGAGACGCTTCTCGACGTCGCGGTAGCCGTAGCCCTTGAGGAAAACGGGCTTCCCTTCTTGCACCACGCCGAGGGCGAGTCCCGGCACCTGCCACTCTTTCATCACCCTGGCGACGAAGTCATCGAGTCCGCGGAGGGCGCGGTCGCCGGAAATCGCGGACCGGCTCGTGGGCGCAGCTGGGGGGCCGGCCTGGCCGACCAGTGCCGGCGTGGGTTGCAGCGCGAAGAACAGCAGGGCGGACCAGCGCATCCGGGACCGCGGCATTGGGTGCCTCCAGGGGCCAGCGCCGTATACCTTTCGGAACACAGAGAAGGATACACTCCCAAGGGAAGTGCGCGAGCACGGGCGCGCGATTGAGTCCTATCTTCTAAGAACCTTCGCCGGGGTTTCCAAGGACAACGTAGGCGAGCGTCGCCAGCAGCGTGATCGCGCCGATGAGCGCGAGCGGCCATACCAGCCCCACCGACAGCACGAGCATGGCGCCGACGGCGGCGCCGCCCAGCATCGCGCCGACCGACGCGACGCGACGCGCCCAGCGAGGGTTGTTGCCGCCGGCCAGCCGCGAGTCCGCGCCGAGTCCGGTGAGGGTCAGGGTGAGGACGGTGGTGGTGAGGTCGGGGACGGCGAGGCGGCGCGCGGTGGCGTTCCGAATTCCCATGGCCACGGCCGTGAGAACGATTAGCGTGTAGAGGCGGGCGACGGGAGCGAGCGTTTCGCGGTCATAGCCCGAAGCCGCGAGCGCGGCCGCAAACAGGACGCCCGACTCGATGAACGCGACCGTGAGGAGCCAGCGCCGCCGCGAGGCGTCGAGACGTGTGCCAAGGCGTCCACCGATCACGGCGGCAACGAGAAAAGCGGCTAATGCAGCCAGGGACCGGCGCGCTGAGTACCCGGGTACGCCGGCGAGAGCGAACCCCAGGAAGACGATGTTGCCGGTCATGTTCGCGGTGAAGACCCGCCCGAGTCCCAGGACGCTGACGGCATCGATCAGGCCGGTCGTGATCGTCAACACCAGGAGCAGCGCCGGAAGCGCTGCCGGTTTCTCGGCCATGCTCGTAAGGTAACGACCGGAGCCGTACCTCACTCACCATTGTCGGTGACATGACACGCCGCACCGATCACTTTGATGGCCGCCGGTTTTTCAATCCGAGCGGCGCGCAGGGCCAGCCCGTTTGGATGGTGCCGCGCATGTTGCTGACGCCACGAGCCCGGTGGCCGTCGAGGATCCCGGTCGAGCCGCGCCGGCCGCTGAACACCGGACCGGACGACGTGGTCGTCA
>QHVD01000102.1 GCA_003222235.1 Gemmatimonadota bacterium
GCCGCGCTGGTTCATGAAAGACATCCACATGAATCCGGCAGAAGCTGTGCAGGCGCACCTCGATCTCGCGGCGCGCCGGAGTCTCGCAATGCATTTCGGCACGTTTCAATTGACGCCGGAGGGAATCGACGAACCGGTTCGCGAATTGGCGAAGGCGTTGCGGGAGCGCAGTGTGCCGGCGGAGCAGTTTCGGGGTGCGGAGGTCGGGGAGTCGGTATCGCTCCCACGGACCTTGATCGCAGGATAAGTCACCAAACCGCGGAACTGCGGGCTCGGGGCACGGGGCAGTGCGCCGGGAACTTTGCGGCAATCTAGTGCATTGATGAATCGTACGGCGATGAGCAATTGACCCGAGCTCGAGAGGAGTGGGCGTATGATCGGCCTCGCGACGTCAGACGTTACCGTGAGCCTCCCGCGCGATGGGTACCTGCAGGAGCTCCGCGTGCTGGGTGCCTGGTGGTGCCTCGGCTCGAGCGCTCTCCAGCCGCGGCTGCTCGCGCAATACGCCCCTGCCCGGCTCAGCGCATTGCGCGAGGCGGGTCTGTGAGGCTCCGTTCGCTCGCGCCGGGGTTGCTCGTCGCCTCCCTGGCCAGAGTCCCCGGCGCGGCGGCGGGGGTGGCGGATCAACCGGGAGGCCTCTTTACGATTCCCTCCTTCGATCAAACAAGACGCTTCTGGTACCAATGGTTCCTGTGCACCGATGGCGGGGCAGCGAAGGTTCAGGCGAATCCGGTCGAGTTCGCACGCATCCAGTGGGAGACCTGGAGTCCGCCCTGTGATCCACGGAGTTTGTCCGAAGGCCTCGAGCCGGACAGCCGGTTTTGCTGAACGGCTACTGGAGGGCGAGCGGCGGACTCCACTCTAGACAGTGAAGTATGCCTCGGCGAAACTTCGAGGCCCTCATTGCGCCGCGAGCGCTTGAAGCGAACGAACAATGATCACTTTTAGCGACGCACGTCAATGCACGAGACCGAGCGAGTATTGCTAGTTGGAGGAACTCGAGGAACCGGACTCCTCATTGCTAAGCTCCTGCTCCGGACCGGTTACCGCGTTCGCGCGCTTGCCCGCAATCCTGCCGAGGCAGCACCGCGCCTCGGCTCCGGCGTGGATGTCGTTCCCGGCGACGTCACAAGGTCGGACGCGCTCTCGAGTGCTGTGAAGGACCTGACTCACGTCATCTTCACGGCAGGGGTACCCGTCGGCCCGGCGCGCGAGAAGTCGATCGTCGCAACAGAATACCAAGGCCTCTTGAATACGCTCACCGCCGTTCGGGACGCGGGATTCAACGGCCGCTTCCTCTACATGACGTCCATCGGGGTTACCACACCTTCCTTGAGCGGCACCGTTCTTAACCTCGTCAAGGGGAACACGCTTCGGTGGCGCAGGCGCGTCGAAGACGAGATCCGCACAAGCGGTGTCGACTACACCATCATTCGAGCGGGATTCCTGTTTAACGGCGCGGGCGGCAGGCGAGCGATCGAAGTGAGTCAGCAAGCCCACCCTCTCGGGCCCAAGTACAGGATCGCCCGCGCCGATGTGGCCGAGGCCTTCGTTCAGGCGCTGAACTATCCGAACACTTCGAGGACCACATTCGAGGTCGTATGGGGTAAGGGTCCACGCCAA
>QHVD01000162.1 GCA_003222235.1 Gemmatimonadota bacterium
GGGGCTCCAGTACCAGAGCTTCACGGCGCCCTCGGCGGCGGCCTCGCTGCAGCTTGTGGTCGCGGGGGCGGGCGGGGGCACCGCGGCGAGCGATAGCCGCACCATCCAGGTCGCGGCGCCGACGCTCGCGTCGGCCGCGAACCAGCTGTTCCTCGTGGGCCAGGCGGCCACGGCGATGAGCGCCATCACGGTCACCGATGCGGCGACGCCGACCATCACCACGGCGAACGACATCCGCATCCGGATCCCGGCCACGGTCGCCATGACCTGGAACACCGCGCTCACCACGGCCACGCTCAGTGGGACCGGGGCGACGAAGGTCGCGACCACCGTGAGCTACGAGGACGGGGGCAAGACGCTCGTCCTCAGCGTGACGACGAACTTCGTGGGCTCCGAGCAGCTCGTCGTCTCCGGGCTGCAGTACAAGAGCTTCACGGCGCCCTCGGCGGCGGACTACCTGCAGCTCGTGGTCACGGGGGCGGGCGGCGGCACGAACGCGAGCGACAGCCGCACGATCCAGGTCGTGCAGCCCACCATCGCGTCGGCCGCGAGCCAGGTGTTCGTGGTCGGTCAGGCGGCCACTGCGATGAGCCCGATCACGGTGACCGATGCCGCGACCCCCAGCATCACGGCGCTGAGCGACCTTCGTATCCGCATCCCCGCCACGGTGGCCCTGACGTGGAACACCGCGCTCACCACGGCCACGCTCACGGGGAGCGGGGCGGGGAAGGTGGCGCCCACGGTGAGCTACGAGGATGGCGGCAAGACGCTGGTGCTCAACGTGACGGCGAACTTCGTGGGGAACGACCAGATCGCGGTGTCCGGGCTGCAGTACACGAGCTTCACG
>QHVD01000163.1 GCA_003222235.1 Gemmatimonadota bacterium
CGCTCACCATGACGTGGAACACGGGGCTCACCGCGGCGACGCTCACGGGGAGCGCAGCGGGCAAGGTGGCGCCCACGGTGAGCTACGAGGATGGCGGCAAGACGCTGGTGCTTAGTGTGACGACGAACTTCGCGGGGAACGACCAGCTCGTGGTGTCCGGGCTGCAGTACATGGGCTTCACGGCCCCCTCCGCGGCGGACTACCTGCAGCTCGTGGTCTCCGGCGCGGGCGGCGGCACGAATGCCAGCGACAGCCGCACGATCCAGGTCGTGGCCCCGACGATCGCGTCGGCCGCGAACCAGGTCTTCGTGGTCGGCCAAGCGGCCACGGCGATCAGCGCGATCACGGTCACCGATGCGGCGACGCCGAGCATCACGGCGGCGAGGGACATTCGTATCCGGATCCCCGCGGCGGTCAGCATGAGCTGGAACACCGCGCTCACGACGGCGACCCTCACCGGAACCGGGGCGACCAAGGTCGCGACCACAGTGAGCTACGAAGATGGGGGCAAGACGCTCGTCCTCAACGTGACGGCAAACTTTGCGGGGAACGACCAGATCATCGTCTCGGGGCTGCAGTACAGCAACTTCACCGCGGCCTCGGGCGCGGACTACTTGCAGCTGATGGTCTCCGGCGCCGGCGGCGGCGCGAACGCCAGCGACAGCCGCACGCTTCAGATCGTGGCGCCGACGATGGCGTCGGCGGCGGACCAGGTCTTCCTCGTCGGCCAGGCTCCTACGGCGATCAGCGCGATCACGATCACGGACGCGGCTACGCCGAGCATCACGGCGACCAAGGACATCCGCATCCGGATTCCCGCGACGTTCAACATGACCTGGAACACCGCGCTCACTACCGCCTCGATCACGGGGAGCGGGAACGGCAAGGTCTCTAGAACCGTGAGCTACGAGGACGGGGGCAAGACACTCGTCATCGATGTGACGAGCAACTTCGGGGCGGGTGACCGGATCGTCGTGTCCGGCCTGCAGTACATGGCCTTCACGGCAGCCTCGGCGCCCGATTACCTGCAGCTCGTGGTCTCGGGTGCCGGGGGCGGCACCACCGTCCGCGACAGCCGGACGATCCAGGTCGTAGCGCCGACCATGGCGTCGGCCGGGGACCAGGTCTTCGTCGTCGGCCAGGCGCCTGCGGCGATCAGCCCGATCACGATCACGGATGCGCCCGCGCCGACCATCACCGCGGCAAAGGACCTCCGCATCCGGATCCCCGCGTCGTTCAACATGAGCTGGAACACCGCGCTCACCACGGCCACGCTCACGGGGAGCGCGGCCGGCAAGGTCGCACCCACGGTGAGCTACGAGGATGGCGGCAAGACGCTCGTCCTCAACGTGACGGCCGACTTCGGGGGCAACGACCAGCTCGTCGTGTCCGGGCTCCAGTACAAGAGCTTCACGGCCCCCTCGGCCGCTGACTACCTGCAGCTCGTCATCTCCGGCTCCGGGGGGAGCGCGGTCTCCCTTGATAGCCGCACGATCCAGGTGGTGCAGCCCACGATCGCGTCGGCCGCGAACCAGCTCTTCGTCGTCGGGCAGGCGGCCACGGCGATGAGCCCGATCACGGTGACCGATGCCGCGACACCCAGCATCACCGCGGCGAACGGCCTCCGCATCCGTATCCCGGCCACGTCCAACATGACCTGGAACTCGGGGCTAACCACGGCCACGATCATGGGCAGCGCGGCGGGCAAGGTCTCGCCCACGGTGAGCTACGAGGATGGGGGCACGACCCTCGTCCTCAACGTGACGAGCAACTTCGCGGGGAACGACCAGGTCGTCATTTCCGGGCTGCAGTACACGAGCTTCACGGCGCCCTCGGCGGCGGACTACCTGCAGCTCGTGGTCGGCGGGGCCGGCGGCGGTACGAACGCCAGCGACAGTCGCACGATCCAGGTGGTGGCGCCGACTATCTCCTCGAGCAGGAACAACATCTACGAGGTGGGCGAGGGTCCCACGGCCATCAGCCCCATCACGATCACGGATGCCGCTTCACCCACGATCACTGCGGCGAAGGGCATTCGCACCCGGATCCCCGCCACCTTGAACATGGTCTGGGACACGGGGCGCACCACGGACACCGTCACGGGGAGCGCGGCCGCTAAGGTCGCGACCACGGTGAGCTACGAGGATGGGGGCAAGACGCTCGTCCTCAACGTGACGACCAACTTCGCCGCCAACGACCAGATCGTCGTCTCCGGGCTGCGGTTTGTGAGCTTCGCCGCGCTCTCGCCGCCGGACCGCCTCCAGCTCGTGATCAGCGGAGCCGGCGCGGGCACGGCCGCGCGCGATGACAAGACGATCGTCATCGCGACGCCGACCGCCTTCTCGGGCGTGTTCAAGTGGGGGGTATTCGGGGACGTGGGCATCTCGATGGGTGGTGGCTTGAGCGACAGCTACGACTCGCGGGTCGGGCCGTACAACCCCGCCACCGCCGGGTCGAATGGCGATCTCGCGAGCAACACGGACGTGACGCTCTCCAGCGCGACGGTCGTCAAGGGCGACGTCAGCGCGGTGGGCAATGCCTATAACACGCAAGGAGTGACAGGGAACGTCATCACCGATGCTGCACGGATACTGCAGGATGCCGTTCTGACCTGCCCCACCGTGGCCTACTCGCAGGACCTGGGGCGCCTGCCGCACGGGGTCACCTACGACCCGTCCACGGGAGCGCTCGTCATCAATGGGGGGGGGAAGCTGACCCTAACGGGAATCTTCTACTACTTCAGCTCGATCACGCTTACCGGCGGCGGGACGCTGACCTTCGACAACGGGGGACGGCACGCCGACATCTGGGTGTCGACGGACCTGAAGCTGTCGGGCGGCAGCATCGTGAACACCTCGGGGCTGCCGCAGGGCCTGGAGATTTGGGCGTGCGGGAACCCGCCGGCGCCGAGCGAATGGGACTTGAGCGGCGCCAGCAGCAACGTCTATCTCTCGCTCTACGCGCCGAACCATGACCTGAAAGTGAACGGCAGCGGGGACATCTTCGGCGCCTTCATCGTCCGCACGTTCTCGGCGCAGGGTGGCGCGCGGGTCCATTTCGATGAGGCCCTGGGCTTCGTGAGCGGCCCCATTTACTACGGCAACCCCTACGGTGTGAGCGTCAGCCCGCATACGGCCACGGCCAGTCAGTTGCCGAGCAACGGGACGAATTACCCGATAGTGTTCACCCTGCTGAACACGGGCAGCGGCAACACCACGGACAACTTCGACCTCTTGACGAAGCGACGCCCCGGCACCGCCCTCAGCGCGGTGAGCATCACGGGCAGCGGGGTCACGCAAGGCGCGAACCCCGACAGCGCGCGTCTTGTGAACCTGGCCGATGGCGCTTCGGCCGCGGTCACGGTCACCTACGCCGTCGGCAACGTACCGGTGGGCACGACCGACACGCTGGTGTTCACGGCGCGCTCGGTGGGCGGCCCGACCAACAGTGACAGCGGGGTGGTGACCGTGACGGTGGTGCGGCCCAGGCTGACCATCGGACGGTGAGTCCGAGCGGCAGCGTGGTGCCGGGGACCGTGCTGAACTACGCGGTCACCGTCACCAACAGCGGCACGAGCAATGCAGCGCAGGTGGCGCTCGTGGACACGTTGCCCGCGGCGCTGCAGTTCAAGGTGGGCAGCGTCTCGGCCACGCTCCCGACGGGCGTCACGGCGGTGCTCGCCTACTCGAAGGACGGCGGCGCCACGTGGGCGTACGCGCCCGCGAGCGCGGCGTGCGGTGCGCCGGCGGGCTACGACGCGTGCGTGAACCGGATCCGCTGGCAGTTGCAGAACCCGTTGAGCTACTCCGCGCCCGACAACGCCGGCACGCTCCAGTTCGTCGCGCAGATTCGATGAGGGCCGGGTCCGTGTTCGGTCGCGCGAGTTCGCACCGCGCCGGCTTCACGATGATCGAGATGCTGACGGTGATGGTGCTCGTCGGGATCATGGCAGCGATCTTGACGAAGCCGGTCTCCGGCGCCTTTCGGGCGAACGCGCGGCGCGCGGCGAAGCGCGAAGCCTCGGCGTACCTCTTCCGGGCGCGCGTGATCGCCGTCCAGCAGAGCCGGGCGTCGCAGCTGGTTCGCAGCGGCAACGTCCTGAAGATTCGCGTCGACTCGTCGGGCACGATGGTGCAGCTGGGCACGGCGACCGACCTGGGGGCGGCCTACGGCGTGACCGTGAGCATGAGCTCGTCCCCCCCCGACACCATCAAATTCGACCCGCGCGGATTCATGCTCACCCCGCCGACCCCGAAGATCGTCGTCACCCGCGACGCTGCGGCCGATACGATCTGCGTGACCGGGCTCGGTCGCGTCACGTTGCGGAGCTGCCCGTGATCCGGTCATCAAGCGGCTTCACCCTGGTCGAGCTGATGGTCGCGATCATGATCTTCACGTTCGGCCTCCTCGCGATGGCCGGAACGGCGTCCCTGCTCATGACGATGATCGCCGGCTCCCAGTCCGGGACGATGGCCGCGGCCGTCGCGGAGTCACGCTTCGAGGTGCTCCGCGCCACCGCGTGCGCGAGCCGCACCAGCGGCTCGACCGTGAGCCGGGGCATCTCCGAAGCGTGGACCCGCATCGCGCTCGCGCGCGCAGACGACGTGACCGTCACCGTCACGTTCGTGCGCAACCGTCGGGCTCGGGCGGAGTCGTTTCAGAGCTTCATACCATGCTGATGGCGCGGAGGCCGCCGGCTCGCCGCGCCGGCTTCACGCTGGTCGAGCTGCTGATCGTCATGGTGCTCATGAGCTTCGTGGCCAGCGCCATCGTCGTTCTCCTGGTGCGCCAACAGCGGTTCTACGGCAGCGCCTCGACGGTGATCGAGACCCGGCAGCAGATCCGCCAGGCCGCGGGCATCCTCCCATTGGACCTTCGCGGCATCTCCAGCATCGGCGGCGACATCTACGCGGTGACCAAAGACTCGATCGCGTTCCGGTCGACATTCGGCGCCGCCGTCCTGTGCGTCACCAACCAGAGCAGCAGCCTCGTCTACACCGTCCCGGCGCAGCTCGCTAAAGGCGGCTCGGCGCTCGCCAGCTGGTCCGCGCTGCCGACGGCCAACGTCGGCAACTCGGGAGCCGACTCCGTCGCCATCTACGACAACGGGCCGACCGCGATGGCGAACGACGACCTCTGGCGACGCTACAACATCACGAGCGTGGCGCAGGTGACCGGCACGAGCTGCCCAATCTCGACCCTGGTACAGGCGGCCGATCAGAGCAAGCCGTACTACAGGATCGGCTTGTCACCCCAACCGACCGCTACCATCACCGCCGGTGCGGGGATGCGCTTTTTCCGCCGGGTCGTCTACAAGCTCTACCAGGGGTCCGACGGACAGTGGTATCTGGGCTACTACGCCTGCAAGACCGGGCGCACGCCGGTCTGCAATACGATCCAGCCGCTCGCCGGCCCGTTCCAGGCGAACGGAGTGCAGTTCAGCTACTCCGATTCGACCGGCGCGATCATCCCGACCCCGGCGGATTCGGCGACCCGCACGAAGGTGGCGCTCATCAGCGTGGTGGTGCGGGGGCAGGCTGCGAGCCCCGTCAACCTGACCGGGGGCGCGGCCACGGTCTTCAAGGACTCGGTGCGCATCCAGGTCGGCCTGCGCAACCGCATGTAAGCGACCGGGTGGGAACGCAGGGCGTCCCACGACAGACGTATCTGAAGGGATGGAGGCGGCTTATGCAGATGGCGACAGGGTCAGAGAGGGGCGTGGCGCTGGCGATGGCGTTGGGCGCCATCGTCATCATCGGCGTCATCGTTGCCGGCGCCGTGTTTGTGGCGACGCAAGACTACCGGATGGCCGCCAACACGGTCCGCGAGACGCGCGCGCTGGCGCTCGCCGATCTGGGGTTGAATCGCGTTGTGAACGATTGGCAGACGTCATACAACACCAGCCTCCAGACGGGCGACACGCTCAAGCGGACCTATAACGTCAGGGGTGGGACCGTCACCGTGCTCCTGACCCGGCTTCCGGGCCCGTTCTTTTGGGCGGTCTCCGAGGGAACGGCTGGCGGGTTGGGGAGCCAGGCATCCGCCCGGCGTCGTTACGGAACTCTATTCCGGCTCAACACGCCGCAGGTCAACACCCTGGGCGCCATCACCACGCAAGGCCAGATCACCGTGTCCGGCAATGTCACAGTCAACGGGAACGACGTAACCCCCACCGGATGGCCCAGCTGCACCACTCAAAACGTCGCCGGGGCGGCGATATCCCCGACCACTACCTACACGCCCAACGGCGGCGCCGTCAGCATCCAGGGGAACCCGTCTGTCCTCACGACGTCGGCTGCCGGCGATACGAACACCTACTTCAGCTACGGCGGCTCGAACTACCAGTCGCTTGCCGCGACGGCGAACCTGACCTATCCGACCGGGCTTGTGCTGACCGGCATCCAGCCCATCGCGGTCGGTGCCGTCTGTCAAGTCAGCTCGGTCCCCGCCAACTGGGGAGACCCCAATCGGGCGAGCCCCGCCGGGGCGTGCGAGAAGTACTTCCCCATCATCCACGTGCTGGGCGACATGAAGGTCACTACCGGTCGCGGTCAGGGCGTCCTGCTGGTCGATGGCGACTTCACGGCGGCGGGCAACTTCGTGTTCACCGGGCTCGTGATCACACGCGGCTCGTTCAAGACGTCCGGGACCGGCAACAAGTTCACCGGCGCCGTATTGGCGGCGAACGTCTCGGTCGATGACGACGCCACGTTGACCGGGAACACCACGATCCAGTACTCGTCCTGCGCACTTGGGACCGTGCTGTCGTCCTCGGCGACCTTCCCCAAGCAGGCCAAGGAACGAGGCTGGGTCGACGCCTACTGAGCGCGACCGGCGACGAGCGCTACGCCGCCGGCTTTCACCCTAGCACCCAGCACGGGGCTGGGCCTCGTGAGCGGCCCCGTCTTCTACGGCAACCCCTACGGCGTGACGGTGAGTCCGCAGGCGACCACGGCCAGTCAGCTGCCGAGCAACGGGACGACCTACACGGTGCTGTTCACCGTGCTGAACACGGGCAATAACATGGACAGCTACGATCTGTTGACGGCCAAGCGCCCCGGCACGGCCATCAGTGTCGCGTTGATTGCGGGCACGGGGGTAACGCACGGCGCGAATCCCGACAGCGCACGCCTTGCGAACATCGACGTGGGCGCGTCCGCCTCGGTCACGGTGACCTACTCCGTCGCCAGCGTGGCGGCGGGCACGATCGACACACTAGTGCTTACGACCCGCTCCGTGGGCGACCGGACCCA
>QHVD01000164.1:0-415 GCA_003222235.1 Gemmatimonadota bacterium
TGAACTGCTCGTCGTCCTCGTCATCGTCCTCCTGGTGTTCGGCCCTGGTCGCCTGCCCGAGATGATGGGCAATCTCGGGAAGGCGATGCGGGAGTTCCAGAAGGGGCTGCGCGAGCCGCCGGAGATCGAGAAGCCGCCCGAGAGCGACGACCCGTCGAAAACCAGCCGAGAAACGTGACGGAGCGTCTCTTCGAGAGCCGCCCACGGTCGGCCGTGCCCGCGACTGTGCGGGGATGATGCGCTGATCCCATCAACCGGCGGACCACGGGGTGAGCCCGCTTCCACCGCTCGGCCGGTCGTCCATGGTCAGCCCGACGAACCAGGGGAAGAGGAGGTTGTACTGGAACTCCTCCATCAGCAGCCGCTCGCTCCAGACCGAGTTGGCCTCCGTCGGTTCACGCCGGCGCCTCGATCG
>QHVD01000164.1:473-4240 GCA_003222235.1 Gemmatimonadota bacterium
GCGCGGCCTCGGGAGATGATCGTAGAGGTCGGCGACGAGATCGGACTTGCGCTTCGGGTAGCCGGGATCGTCCCACAGGTTCCGCCACTGGAGTGGATCGTGACGAAGATCGTAGAACTCGCCCTCGCTGCCCCCGGGGCCGTGGGCGCGGGCATCTAGCTTGGGGCAGGCCCTCGCGCCCACGGCTGTTCACACACTCACTGCCCAGGAGCTGTCGAACGGCCTTCACCACTCCCGCCGCCCAGGTCTTTCAGGTTGAGAAAGGGGACCGCCCCGCCGCCGGTGAACTGCGGGAGCGTGCCGTTCCAGCGCTCGATCGCCTTGTTCTGGATGAGGAGCGCCGTGAGGGACTGCTGCAGGAGCTTGTTCGCCTCGGCCTGCGCCTTGGCCTTGACCAGCGTCGCCTGTGCGTCCCCCTCGGCCTCGGCGACCTTCGCCTTCGCGAGGGTCTGCTGGCGCTGCAGCTCGTACTCCGCCTGCTGGGCCTGCTGCTGGGCCGCCATCTTCTGCTGCATTTGCTGCTCGATCGCGTCCGGCAGGTGGCTCGCGCCGAGGTTCACCTTGTCGACCACGAACCCCATCTTGTTCATCTCGTGCTGTAAGTTGTCCTGGATCTGCCCCTGCAGCTGGCCGCGCTGGTTGGAGATCAGGTCGGTGAGCGACATCTGCCCGGCGGCGTTCTGCGCCGTGGTGATGATCGTGCGCCGGATGAAGGTCGACTCGATGTCGCCGATCTCAACGCCGCGGAAGGACCGGAAAACGTCCGCGGCCTTCTCCTGGCTCGTGTTGTAGGTGACCGAGATGTCCTGGCGGATGTGCTGGCCCTCCTTGGTCGGGAGGTCGAGCGAGTCGTCACCCTGGACGGTGCCCTCCGCGCTGCGGCGCACCATGGTGTAGGTGCGCAGCGCCACCGGGTACGACTGCACCTGCGTGACCCAGGGGATGCGCCACGCCACCCCTTGCCCCACCGTCTTGAGCGCCCCCGACCAGCGATTGAACACGACGCCTACGTTACCGGGCTGGATGATCGTGAAGGAGCCGTAGACGACCGCTACGAGGACGAGGATGCCGCCCAGTACGATGCCGCTCGACACGAGCGCCGGCGCGTTGACTCGCTCCTCACCGCTCATGACCGTCCTCCCGTGCGACGCGGCCGTCCCGTCGTTGCCCCAGCACGACCACCCGCGCGCGCCGGCTCGCCTCCGGGGGACGGAGGCGGCGGGCGAGCCAGCCCTCGAGCCGGCGCCGGAGGGGGCCGAGGAGCCAGAAGAGCCCAGCCACCAAGGCAGCCAGGACCAGCGCCTCGGCAACCTGCATGGTCGCGCTGCTTATACGCCCGCGTGCCCAAGCCGCCAATCGACGACGCGGTGCACCGGCCGGGCCCTACGAGCGGCTTCGCGGGGGCTGGGACGCCTCGCTGATCTACCCGTGTCGAGCGTGACGACATCTTCTTGAGCGACCAGTGGTAACCGCTCCATCTCACCACGGACTTCGGGGAGGCGGTCCACCGCGACCTCGGCGGGGAGGCGGGAATCAGATGAGTTCAGGCGGCGCAGAGTTGCGATTGCGGCCGGCGCGTGATGGCACCCTCGGACGGTTGATGAGCACTCGGACGAGGCAGCGAAGGTTGAGGAAGCGGACGCGGGAGATGGAGGAGCGAATTGCCCGCCTCGGACCGCCGCCCGTCGGCGTTTCCGCGCAGCCCGGGAAGTGCATCTACACGTGTGCGCGCGACGCGACGACTGACGACGACATCCCACCGAAGGGACTCCTCGGAGGCCTCCCCGGGCCGCGTCTGACGGTCCCGAGCTGCCAGCCCTGCAACGGCGGCTCGTCGAAGGATGACGCCTACTTCATCCAGAGGGTCGCCCCGAACATCGAGTCAGGCGGTCACTCTGCGGCGCGCGCCGTGTGGGAGAAGAACCACCGTGGGCTCCAGGACCCTAGGACCGCCCGCTTCAAGCGGGCGGTCTTCGCTGACCTGGCGCGGCTGACCGTCGTTGACGCGATCCCGTTGAAGCCATTGCGGGCGCCGATACCGAGCAACCCGTAAATCGGCGGCATGCTGCCGTTTGTCCGGTTGCCGCTCGTCGGCTCCGCGCTCAGCACCTACGCGATCATCCGGTTCGGCGTACATCTTCGGGGTCCCCGGCCGGTAATGTCCTAATTTGAAGGCTTGGGCGGCAGGTAGTCGGCGCAGTCGCACTCGCGGGGCGCGGGAACCTGCGGCATGACGCCCGGCACGGCGTTCGCACTCGCGATCGTTGTCGTGCGGTGCCATTGGTGCCCGCATTCGAGCCGATGACATGAGATCGCTTCCGGCGACCTCGGACCGATGCTCCTTGACTGCCTTGTCTCTCTCTTATCGCCGGGTCCGCAGATGTCACAGGTCATTACGATCCTCCCTTCGCGTCTCAGGCCTTGGGTAAGGGCAGAGTTCGCTGACCGTTCGGTTGTGCTAGACTCGACTAGCAAAGTAGCCATCCCCAAAGGAGGAGATACATGCCACTCACGGCGGCACCTTGGTGGTATTTCAGCCGCGGCACGGTGGAGTCGGACAGGGACGATCCGGGTGTGTACGAGATGGGCAACGCCAGCGACAGCGTCGTCTACATCGGCAGCTCGGACGCCTTGAGGCGGCGGTTGAAGGAGCATCTGAGCGAGTCAGGCACCTGCATCCGCAAGAACACCGTCAGATACCGTATCGAATACACCAAGGACTACCAGGCTCGCGAGCGGCAACTCTACGACGAGCACGTCAAGATTCACGGCGAGCCGCCCCAGTGCAACGAACCGCCAGCCCTAGTGCCGGGTTCTCTCTGAGGCTCGACCAGTCGAAACAGTGCCCATCGGTATGGCGGGAACGCGGACGCGGCGGTCGCGAGCAGTGTGAACAGGGCGAGGAGGAGCGCGACCGGCGATAGCTGGCCTCCTCGCCTGGCCGTGGAAGGTCATGGTCGGTCACGGGCTCGTACAGGGGCAGGTCTCGCGACAAGCGCTCACGAGTCCGCGCGGCCCGACTCGGACCGCCGCCCGTCTTCGGGGTGTACCGTTTCATCTGCCTGATGAAACGCGCGTTCGTCACCGCCACGCTCCTCGTCGCCTACATCGTGCGGGTTGCGGCAATCGTCAGACCATCGCCGTGAGCGCGTGGAGGGGCCGCACTCGGACCACGCCTGGTACACCACCGACCGCGCCATTCCACAGAGAGACGGTGACGGCCTGTGCCATGATGCCTGGTGCCCCGGAAAGCATGGGACGGCGCGGAGCCTCTGCGCCTTACGCTGCCTTGGGTGCGCCGCGCTCCTGGTAGCGCTGACTGCTTCGGAGCGACGGCAGCCGTTTCCAGGTCTGGCGCGCCGTGTCGAGGAGCGAGCGCCCGATGACCACGGCAGCGCCCAGCGCGACGTACCCAGCAACCATCGCCACCGAGCTGGCCTCGTCGGCGAGCCGGGAGATCAGCCCCAAGCCTTCGCTTGCAACGTCATTCGCGTTCATGGTGCCCTCCGTAGTGTCTTGGAGCGAGGTCGACGGGCAATGAGGGTCCAGGGGGCGGAGCTGTGGCCCCCACCGCATCGGACTCTCCAATCATGAGGAGGCGCGAGACCGTGCGAGCGCTGGCCGGGGGCGTTCAGTGACCGAGGCCGCCGGGCTCTGACGGAACCAGCTCACGAAGAGACGAAGAACGACAGGAGCGAACCGAACTGCGACGGTGGTCGCTCAAGTTCGAAGGTGAAGCGCTCCTCAAACCGGCCGTCCCCGAAGCG
>QHVD01000285.1 GCA_003222235.1 Gemmatimonadota bacterium
CGACGAGCACCGCGCCGGCGACGAGCTTGCCCATGGGGACTCCGGAGGGGAGACGGGGAGAAGATACTTGCTTGAGACGTGAGACGTCAGACATCAGACGTCAGAAGTGATGTGTGTGTTTCACGTCTGATGTCTGACGTCTGAAGTCTCCAGTCTTCAGGAGAACAGGTTCGGTCCCGGCCCTCCCGCCGGCCCTCCCGTCTTCCCATACCCCGGCCCCTTAGGCTCGGCGCGGGCCCGGGTGTACCCGAGCTCCTCCGAGCGGGAGATCCGCTTCTCGGCCACGAGGCCTTCGAGCACCAGCTCGCAGGCCGCGACCATCGTCGCGGGATCTTTCCGCGCCGCGAGCCCGACCTGGTCCACCAGGCCGAGGAGGCCGGGGACGACGCTGAATCCCTTGAGACACGTCTCCGAGCGCTCGTCCGCGGAGATCTTGAGGGCGCCGCCTTCGTCGAACCAGTGGATGATGTCGTCCACGTTGGCGCCGCCGACGCGGGCCTCGAAGGTCTTCCCCGCGGCGCGGCGGATCAGGTCCTTCGCGATCACTTCGGGGCCCTGCAACTCGCCCTCGTACTCGAGCTCGAGCTTCCCCGTGATGGCGGGGAGCGCGGCGTAGATGTCGGAGATGCGCGGCACGACCGTCTTTTCCTTGGTGACGATGGTGCGCCGCTCGGCGTTCGACACCACGTTCTCGAGCACGCTGATCGGCAGGCGCTGCGACACGCCGCTGCGGCGGTCGACGCGCTTGTCCTCGCGCGCCTCGAAGGCGATCCGCTCGATCAGCTCGGCGATGAAGTCCGGCACCTTGAGCGGCCGGCCGTTCCGGTCGAGCCACGCTTCCTGATGGGTGATGGCTGCGCCGAGCTCGACGGTGTGCGGGTAGTGCGTGAGAATCTCGGACCCGATGCGGTCTTTCAAGGGCGTGATGATCTTGCCGCGCGCGGTGTAGTCCTCTGGGTTCGCCGTGAAGACGAGGGCGACGTCGAGGTTCAGCCGCACCGGATAACCCTTGATCTGGACGTCGCCCTCCTGCATGATGTTGAACAATCCCACCTGGATCTTCCCCGCGAGATCGGGCAGCTCGTTGAGGGCGAAGACACCACGGTTCGCCCGCGGCAACAGTCCGAAATGCATCGTCAGCTCGTCGGAGAGCAGGTGGCCGCCGCGCGCGGCCTTGATGGGGTCCACGTCGCCGATGATGTCGGCGATGGTGACGTCGGGGGTGGCGAGCTTCTCGACGTAGCGCGCGTCACGCGGCAGCCAGGCGACCGGCGTCCGGTCGGCGTGCTCGGCCACGACCTCGCGGCCGTACTTGGAGATCGGAGCGAACGGGTTGTCGTTCACCTCGCTTCCCGCGATGATCGGGATCTCCTCGTCGAGGAGGGAGACGAGCTGCCGGAGGATGCGACTCTTGGCCTGCCCGCGCAGGCCCAGCAGGATGAAGTTGTGGCGTGAGAGAATGGCGTTGATGAGTTGCGGGATGACCGTGTCTTCGTAGCCCACGATGCCGGGGAAAAGCGGCGAGCCGTTCTCGAGCAGGCAAACGAGGTTCGCCCGCATTTCGTCCTTGACGGCGCGCCGGATGCGGGCGGGACTCGCCCACTCGGTCTGGTTCAGCTCGCCCAGCGTAGTCGGCTTGCTCATGGCTCCATAGTTAATCGGCCTGCTCCAGCGATGTAAAGAGTCGCACCTGGCGACGCTTTCCCCTTGACTCCGAACAGCGTGCTGCTACGTTTTCCCCGCCGAACGCCCCCTCACCGCCACCTCCATCAGGAGTACGCATGAAGCGTATCGCCCTAGCCTTGACCGTCGTCGTGCTGGGCGGCTGTCAAAAGGCGGAGCAGCACCCAGCGCAGCAGATGCAAATGAGTCAGGACACATCGCATATGATGGCGGACACGTCCCACAAGATGATGGCGGACACATCCCACATGATGATGGCCGACACGGCGAAGCACATGATGATGGCCGACACCGCGAAGAAGATGGCGCCCATGAAGAAGGCCGGCGCGAAGCGGAAGCCGTAGCCGGCGCGCGCGTCGCCGTAACGATGCCCGGGACCGGCGCCCGGGCTTTTCGTTGCTCAGCGCGCGAGCGGCGCGCTCAGGCCGGCTGCACGAACGGGAAGGCGAACGGGAGCTCGACGACGCGCGCGTCGCGCCCGGCGGCGCGTACCATGGTGCCGGGACCGACCTCGCGGCGGATCACGGCGAGGCCGATCCAGCAACCCGCGCCGGCCACGCGGCCCTCGGGGACCCACGCGAGGCTCGTCACGCGGCCCACGGCGCGGTCGACATGCGTCACCGTGCTCCAGGCGTCGCCGGGCGGCGCCGGCGGTCCCGCGTCGAACAGGAGCCCTCGCAGGTAGCGGTTCGTGTGGCCTCGAAAGTGAAGGCGCGAGACGGTCTCCTGACCGGTGTAGCAGCCCTTCGTGTAGGACACGCCGCCGAGCTCGTCGTAGCGCACTTCCTGCGGGATCGTCTTGTCGTCGACCTCGGCGCCGAGTTGGGGCCACCCCGCCAGGATGCGCATGAACTCGAGCGCGGCGGCATCCGCCACGAGGGCGCCCGTGGCGGCGAGGCGGTCCGAGAGCGTCTCCGCTTCGGCGGCGGGAACCGTGATCTGCAGGGTGAAAGGCGCGCCCTCGGGCGCATGTGCCACCTCGCTGCGCGTGTCGAGCGTCGCCACCACGCGCCCCGGGGCCGGGGGGAGCGGGAGCGTCGCGGCCTCGGCGACGCCGAGCGAGCGCGGCCCGGCGAGCCGGTAGACGGCGACGTCGCCGGTCTGGTCGAGCACGTGGGCGAGGCGCGGCGGCACCGAGCGCGTGAAGATGGCCAGCGCGCGCTCGCGGGCTTCGTGCGGCACGGTGAAGGTCACCGTCGCGCCGAGCCGAGCAGCCCAGCCATCCACCAGGATCATCCCTTTCGGCGTGAGCAGCGCGCCGTACAAGAACGCGCCGTCTCCCGGGTCCTCGAGGTCGTTCGTGAGCAGTCCCTGAAAGCAGTTCACCGCTCCGGGACCTTGGAGCGCGACCACCGCGACCGGGGCGCGCGCCGCCACCGCCCCGGTCCGGAGCGCGGCGACGAGCGCCGGTGTGATGCGCCCCGGCTCGATGCGGGCGATCCCCGGCGGGGACGGCAGGGGCGGGATGGACGAAGCCGCAGCCGGACTCATCCGTCGGTCAGCGGTAAGAGCTCGGTGGGGTCGTGCCCGGCGAACGAATCCCAGACGACGTCGGCGCCGGCGAGGTCGTTCGGCGCATGGCTCGTCGCGAGCATCGCACAGCGCATCCCCGCAGCGTGGGCGGCTTCGAGACCACGTAGCGAGTCTTCGATCACCACGCAGCTACGGGCCGCGAGCGGCCGGCGTCGGGCGAGCGCCGCGCGCGCGGCCAGGTAGCCGGCCGGGTCGGGCTTGGCGCGGGGCACGTCTTCTGCGGCCAAGATTACCTCGAAGTGGGACCGGAGCCCGGCACGGGCGAGCACCGTCTCGATCTCGTGCCGCCGCGCTCCGCTCACAAGTCCCAGCCGGAACCGCTCGGCGGCGCGCGGCACGAAGTCCGCGACCCCGGGCACCAGGCTGAGCGACCGATCGATCAAGCGCTGATAGATTCGGGACTGCTCGGCGAGCAACCGCTCCAGCCGGACCGTGGCTAGCGGTCTCCCGGCGCGGCGGAACGCCTCCATCAGCGAGGTCCGGTCGTCGCGCCCCAGGTACTCGGAGTAATACTGCTCCCTGGTGAGAGAGATGCCGCCCTCGGCGAGCACCGTATTCAGGGCTTCGCGATGTTGCTCCTCGTCGTCGGCGATGACGCCGTTGAAGTCGAACAACAAGGCTTCCGTCATATCGCCTCTGCAGTGCCGCATGCGCTCATCAGCTTGAAAGATACACAGACGGCTGGCGAGACGTGGCGACGGCCCGGCCGACCCGGCGCCTGCAACCACCTGCGACTTGGTGTGTTGGAGCTCCACCGCCGGCTTCCGCCCTCGGCAGCGCCCTCAGGCGTAGTAGCCGGCCGCCTGGTACGACTCGTCCAGCAGCTCGACCGGATGGCGGGCCTGGGCGGCTATACCGGCGGCGGCGAGGGCGGCGCCGAGCTGCATGAGGCAGCCGGGGTTTCCGGTTGCGACGATTTGCGGGGCCGCGTCGCGCAGCGACGCAAGCTTCGGCATGAGCACGGCGCGCGACATACCGGGCTCGAGCAGGGTGAACAGACCGGCGCTGCCGCAGCACTGCGCCGCGTCGGGCGTCGAGATCACGCGGAGCACCGGGATCGCCGCAAGCACGCGGAGCGGCGGCTCTGCGATGCGCTGGGCGTGGAGCAGGTGGCAGGGTGGATCGTAGGCGACCCTCCGGTCGAGCGGCGCGCCGGGCCGCGGGCCCCGCTCGGCCAAGAGCTCCGTCACGTCTTTCACGCGCGCCGCGAAACTCACCCCATCGCCTGCGGCGGCGTCTTCCTCGTCGAGCAGGTGCGCATACTCCTTCAGCATCGCGCCGCAGCCGGCGCTGTTCACGACGATCGGCTCCTCCCCGGCCCCGAACGCGGCAACGTTCTGACGGGCGAGCGCCCGGGCCTCGTCACGCAACCCCGCGTGAGCGTGCAACGCGCCGCAGCAGACCTGCCGGGCCACCGCGCGCACCTCGTACCCGTTGACCGCGAGAGTCCGAATCGTCGCGTCGTGCACGTGCGGGAAGAGGCCGTCCATGACGCAGCCGCGGAAGAGAAGGGTCGTGGTCAATGCGGAGTGCGGAGTGCGGAGTGAGGAATGGACGGTCGGGCTTCGATTCCGCATTCCGCATTCCGCATTCCGCACTGGTCGAGTCGCCGCCAGCATCCCCAGCGCAAACCGGAATCGCCCCCAACCCGCGAGCGCGCGAGGGAGACCGATCACCCGCAGGCTGCGCGCCAGGGCGTACACGACCCTCGAGACACCTGGGGTCGTCAGTGCCCAGAGCGCCAGGCGGGCGAACGGCGGTGCGCCCCGCGTGCGGGCCAGGAGGGCCCGGGCCGCCCCGAGCCCGTGACCGTAGCCGACGCCCGATGGACACACCGGCTCGCAGGCGCGGCAGCCCAAGCAGCGGTCGAGATGCACGGCGACGGCCGGGTCGTCGGGCTCGAGCTCACCGGCCTCGAGGGCGCGCATCAGCTCGATGCGGCCCCGGGGACTATCGGCCTCGTCGCCGGTGGCGAGAAACGTCGGGCACGCCTGGAGACAGAACCCGCAATGGACGCAGGTATCGAGTGCCGCGAAGCCGCCGCGCTCGGTCATTCACTGCCTTCGACCGCCACCACGAACGCTTCACCGGGATCAAAGGTGCGTCGCAGGCCGGTGACGAGGGGCCCAACGCCCTCGCGGTATGCCCCGAAGTGTCCCACCGTGCTGCGAACCGGCCACGGCGCGCGCTCCAGCGTGAGGGGCACTTCGAGGCCCGCAAGGGTGCGGCGCAGCCGGCGCAGCCGGTCCACCGTCGTTTCCCCGGCCCAACGGATCGCGCCGACCCCCGGGCTCGCCGAGACCCATTCGTCCCCTACCTGATGCTGGAGCAGGTCGAGCAGCTCGTCGCTCGAGTCTGGGAGTCCGCCCGTGCGGAACGTGACCGGGCGGGCGGCGAGGCTCTCCGCCGCCCGCATCCAGAAGCCGTGCGCCTCGTCGGCGCGCAGCGTCGTAAAGCGCCCGCCCGTAGCGGCCCGCAGGCCCGCCTCCTCGGCCGCGACGAGCGCCGCCGAGCCAGCGACCCGGACCGCGAGCACCCAGCCCTCGCGCCGGGCGAGCGCCGGGGACATCAGCTCGAGCGCCGCCGGCTGCAGCCCTGCCGCAGCGATATCCTCGGCGACCTGCGTGAGGTCCTCTCGGCTCCCTTCGAGCAGCGACGTCTGGTCGACGCGTGGCAGGGCGTGGAGCCGCAGGTGCACCAGCACGATCACGCCGAACGCGCCGAACCCGCCCGCCTCGAGCTTCGTCAGATCGTAGCCCGCGACGTTTTTCATCACCCGCCCGCCGCTCTGGACGATGCGGCCGTCGCCGGTGACGAATGTGACGCCCAGGACATGGTCGCGCACGGCCCCGAACCCCTGTCGCAGCGGCCCCGCGGTGGCCGTCGCCACCACCGAGCCGAGGGTGCGGCCCGCGAGCCCGGGGGGATCGAGGCTGAGCCAGGTGCCGCGGTCGGCGAGCTGCTGGCGCAGCAGGTCGCAGCCAATCCCGGCCTCCGCGGTGGCGGAGAGATCCTGGGGCTCGACGGCCGGGATCCGGTCGAGGCGTCGCGTGGTGAGCGCCAGGGCGGCCGGCGCGTCGGTGGGCATCCAGGTGCCCGCCCCTTCGATCCGGATGCGCCAGCCTTCCTCCCGCGCCGTCCCGAGCAGCAGGGCCACGGCGTCAGGAGACGCGGGAGCGACGCGCGGCACCGCATCGGGGCCGCTCGAGACTTCCACGGCGTCGCTGCCGAGCAGGGCGCGGACGCGGTCGACGACGCTCATGTTCCGAATGCGGAGTGCGGAGTGCGGAGTGCGGAATTGACTGGCGTGCTTCCATTCCGCCTTCCGCCTTCCGCATTCCGCACTCCACTCCACTCGCGGCAGGAGTGCACGGGAACCACCTTGCCGGGGTTGGTTCGCTCATCGGGGTCGAACACGCGGCGCACGGCGCGCATGGCGGCCAGCGACTCGGCGTCGAAGATGAGCGGCATGTATCGCAGCTTGTCGAGTCCCACGCCGTGCTCGCCCGTGATCGTTCCGCCCGCGGCGATGCAGGCCGCCATGATCTCGCCGCTGGCGGCGTCCACCCGTGCCTTCAAGCCGGGGACGCGGCCGTCGAACGAGATGTTGGGATGCAGGTTGCCATCACCGGCGTGAAACACGTTGCTCACGGTGAGGCGGTACTCGGCGGCGATCCGCCCGATCGTCTCGAGCACGTCGGGTAGGGCGGACCGGGGAACGACGGCGTCCTGCACCACGAGGTCGCGCGACAGCCGGCCCATTGCCCCGAACGCCTTCTTGCGGCCGAGCCACAGGCGCTCGCGCTCCGCCGCATCGGCGGCGGTACGGACGGAGCGCACGCCGTGGGCGCGCAGGGTGGCCTCGACCGTCTCGGCGTCGGCGGCAACGGCGGCCTCGCTCGTCCCGTCGAGCTCCACGAGCAGGATCGCCGCCGCGTCGCGCGGGTAGCCCGCGGCGTACACCGAGTCCTCCACGGCGCGGATGCAGGATTGGTCCATCATCTCGAGCGCGGCGGGGACAATGCCGCTGGCGATCACCGCCGAGACCGCCTCGCCAGCGGTGCGGAGGGAGCCGAAGTCGGCCAGCAGCGTTCGCACCGCCCGTGGCTGCGGGAGGAGGCGCACGGTGATGCGCGTGGCGACGCCGAAGTTCCCCTCCGAGCCGACGAACAGGCCCACGAGGTCCGGTCCCCACGGCTCACCGCCCGGGCTGCCGAGCTCCAGCACGCGGCCGTCGGCGAGCACCACCTCGAGGGCGAGGATGTGGGTCGCCGTGACGCCGTGCGTTCTCCGCGACGTTGCCCCCGATCGTGCACGCGGTCTGGCTGGATGGGTCGGGGGCGTAGTGCAGGCCGTGCGGCGCCGCCGCGGCCGAGAGCCGCGCGTTCACGACGCCGGGCTCGACCACGGCCACGCGGTTCTTCGGGTCGATCTTGAAAATGCGGCTGCAGCGCGTGAGGACGATCAGCACGGCGTCACCGTTTGCCAGCGCGCCGCCGGAGAGCCCCGTGCCCGCGCCGCGGGGGACGAACGGCACGCGGTGGGCCGCGAGCAGGCGGAGCACCGCCACGACCTCGTCGCGGCTGCCGGGCAGCACCAGTACGCCGGGGAGGCGGCTGTGGGTCGGCAGACCGTCCCGCGCGTAGGTGAGGCGTTCAGCCGGCGCGGTGCGCACGTGCCGCGGGCCGACGATCCCCGCCAGTCCCTCGATCAGCGCCGGCCCGGTCACGTCGTGCGCTCGACCCGGGGGTGGGCGCCGCCCGTCCCGTTTCGCTTGGCCCGCTGCCGCACCGCCGCCCGCCGCCGCGCGTCCGCCGCCAGCGGCTCGAGCAGGTCGGCGAGCTGGCGCAGCCGGGCGGTGGTGCTGCGGAGCGCCTGCAGCGCCCGCTGGGCATCCGGCTGGAGCTCGAGCGCCGCAGCCACCTGGAACGAGAGCCGCTCGGGATCCTCCGACAGCTCGATCGCCTCCTCGTCGCTTCCAGCCAGGGCACCGAGCGCCCGAGCGAGCCGAGCGAATCGCTGGCGTACGGCGGCGGCCAGCGTCGCTGCCTCGTTCGGCTCGGTGCGCTCGTCATCGAATTCCGCCACGCGCGCGACCCAGTAAGGCCGATCGGCGTCGAGCCATTCCAGCAGCACGAAGCGCCGCTCGCCGACGGTGACGATGTTGGAGCGGCCGTCCGGGAGTCGCCGGGTGGAGTGGATCAGGGCCACGCAGCCCACAGCGCCTGGATCCGGGGCGGGATCGGCGCTTGGTGCGCGCTCCGCGGCCACGTACGCGATCCCAAACCGTCGATCGGCCGCGAGACAGTCGGAGAGGAGCCGGCGATAGCGAGGCTCGAAGATATGCAACGACTGCGGGGCCCCGGGGAACAGGACGATCGGCAGGGGAAAGATCGGGAGCTCACGAGCCATAGGTAATAGTATACAGACAGACGGCTAGACGTTCAGACGGCTGCAGATCGAGACGGCTAGACGTCGAGACGGCTAGCGGGTCGTAGGAGTAAGGGATCAGGAAAGGCCTTCCTTACCCCTCTCCCCTATACACCGCTAGCCGTCTCGACGCCTAGCCGTCTGCCTATGGTCTAGCCGTCTACGCCGCTCTCCAGAAGCCCTTCAGGGCTTTCCCATCGGGCGATTCACGCAGCTTCTCAAAGGCGCGTTCACGGATCTGCCTGATCCGCTCCCGGGTCACGCCCATCAGCGCGCCGATCTTTTCGAGCGTCATGGCCTCGCTGCCCTCCTCGAGGCCGTAGTAGAGGTAGAGAATCTTGCGCTCGCGGGGGGCGAGGTATTTCTGGAAGATTCGGTCGATGAACTCGCGCATCAGTTTGCCGTCGGTCTTCTCCTCGATGTCGCCGCCTTCCTGGCCCGCGAACCGCTCGCCCAGCGTGGCGGCGTCTTTGTCGCTGCGGTCTACCGGGGCGTCGAGCGACAGCTCCGCTGCGGTCATGCGACGCGCCGTGCGCACGTTCTCGACCGTGTCTTCGAGCGCCAGCGCAATCTCGTCGTCGGTCGGCTCGCGGCCCAGCTCCTGGGAGAGATACGTCTCGGTCCGGCTCATGCGGATGAGCTGCGAGTTCTGGTTCAACGGGATGCGAACGCTGCGGGTCTGCTCGGCGAGCGCCTTCAGCACCGCCTGCCGCACCCACCACACCGCGTACGAGATGAACTTCACGCCCTGGTCAGGATCGAACTTCTTTACGGCCTTGAGCAGTCCCTCATTGCCGATGGCAACCAGCTCGGAGAGGTCGAGGCCGTGACCCTGATATTTCTTGACGTAGGAGATGACGAATCGGAGGTTGGCTGTGACGAGCCGCTCGGCGGCTTTTTCATCGCCCCGCTGAACTCGCCGCGCCAGCCGGCGCTCTTCGGCGGGGTCTTTAATCAGGGGCAGCTTCTGAATGTCTTGCAGGTACTGGTCGAAGGCTCCTGAGGGATTCGCTCGAAAGAACGCCTTCGCCTTGCCTCCGTTCGACCGCGCCATAGCTAGGGCTCCGACTGTGGACGGTGATGACGTTGGGAGAGTCAGCGAGTGGCGCCCAATATAGGAATCACGCGGCAGCGGTGCAAATCGCCGCAGTTTTCCACATCACAAATCACTAGAGCAGCGGGTGGTTCCGCGATTTGTCCACGATCCACACCGCTGTGGAGAAGCTCGCGTGGATCACGCGTTCGCGACAGGGGGTCCACCCATCGGGCAGCGTGTGCAGAGTGTGGACTTTGTTGGTAAGTTGTTGATCACTATGTTGTTATCATGGCGTCGCCAGCACCTCTCTGACGAGTCGCTCGGGAGCCGCCACCGTCCAACCATCCTGCTCGCTGCCGTGCATGACGCCGATCGCCCGCGGGAGGGCGAAGCGCACCGTACCCGCACGCGCTTTCTTGTCGAGCTGCATCGCCGCGATGAGATCGTCCAGCGCGGCCGTCTCGGGGCGCTCGAGCGGCAAGCCATAACGCTCGATCAGCGCTCGCACGCGGTCTGCCGTGCCTCGCTCCGCGATCCCGAGCGCTTCGGCGAGCCGAGCCTCGTACGTCATGCCGATGGCCACCGCTTCGCCGTGCGGCACCGCGAACCTGGCGGACGCCTCGATGGCGTGCCCGACGGTGTGACCGAAGTTGAGGAGCGCGCGGCGCCCGGCTTCGCGCTCGTCCGCGGCGACGACTGCGGCCTTGATCTCGACCGAGCGTTGCACGACCCACGTCAGCGCGTGGGGGTCCTTCGCGGCGATGGCGGTCTGCTCGCGCTCGAGGAAGGCGAAGTAGTCCGCGTCGCCGATCACGGCATGCTTGATCGCTTCGGACATCCCGGCCGCGATCTGGACGGGGGCGAGGGTGCCGAGCGTGTCGAGGTCTGCGACGACGAGGCGCGGCTGGTGGAATGCCCCCAGGAGATTCTTGCCCGCCGGCACGTCCACCCCCGTCTTCCCCCCGATGGACGAGTCGATCATGGCGAGGAGCGACGTGGGGACCTGCACGTACGACACGCCGCGCAGGTAGGTCGCGGCGACGAAGCCCGCGACGTCGCCCACGACACCCCCGCCGAGCGCAATGACGGCGCTATCCCGGCCGAGCTGCGCCGCGAGCATCCTGTCGCTCAGCGTCGCCCATGTCTCGCGCGTCTTGTTCCACTCGCCGGCCGGGAACTCGAAGAGCTCGGCGTGCCACGTGGCGTCGTGGCGTCGTGCAACGGCTGCGTGCCCGTACAGGGGGCCGACGTGCGAATCGGTGATGACGGCGTAGCGCGGCGCGGCGCACGCCGCCGCGACGAGGGCGTGCAGGTCGGCGAGGAGCCCGCGGCCGATCAGGATGTCGTACGACGCGTCGCGGTGCTCCGTGATCGGTACGTGGATCTTCACCACGTGATATCGGGAGCGCCGGCGGTGCGGTTGGCGACGCGCGCGAGGACGAAGAGGAGATCGGATAGCCGGTTCAAGTACGGGACCACGGAGGACGTCTCGCCTGCCTCGAGCTCGCGATGCAGCCGCACCACCGCCCGCTCCGCCCGGCGGCAGACCGTGCGCGCCAGGTGCAGGGCGGCGGCCTTGGGGACGCCACCCGGGAGGATGAACTGCTTGAGCGGCGGCAGCTCGGCTTCGTGGCGGTCGATCGCTTCCTCCAGCACCGCCACCTGCTGGAGGCCGATCGGCGGCCGGCGCAACGCCTTGCCCGTCTTGATCGGGTCGATCATCGCCAGCTCCGCCCCGATGTGGAACAGCTCCCGCTGCACCCGCTCGAGGAGGTCGCGGCAGTACGGCTGCGGCTCGAGGGCGAGCGCCAGCCCGATCATCGCGTTGAGCTCGTCCACCTGCCCATATGCCTCCACGCGGAGGTGATCCTTCGGCACCCGGCTCCCGCCGAGCAGGCCGGTGTCTCCGGCATCGCCCGTCTTCGTGTAGATCTTCGCCACTGCCGCTCCTTGCGCCCCTGCCGCCCTTATCGCCCGATCTGCACCACCACCGAATCTATCTGCGCCAGCATCTGCGAGTACGGCACCGCATGCGCGTTGGCCTGGACGCTGAAGGTGATCGTGCGCCCGCCCGCGCCGTCGATATATCCCGACAGAGAGTTCACGCGGTCGATGCTGCCCGTCTTCGCGATCACCCGGCCTTCGAGCCGCGTGCCCACGAAGCGCTTGAGCAGCGACCCCGGCTGGCCGGAGTGCGGCAGCGCGGCGATGAACGGCCCGCGCTTGGGATGGCCGTGCATGTAGGCGAGGAGCTGGGCCAGCGCGTGCGGCGTGACGAGGTTCCCGGCGGCGAGCCCGGAACCGTCTTCCAGCGCGAACGCGGTCGAGTCGATGCGTACCGAGTCGATCAGGAACCGCCGCTCGACCTCGAGCCCCGCCTTCCAGGATCCCTCGCCCTGGACCTCGCGGCCGAGGATCTTGAGCAGCATCTCGGCGAACCAGTTCTGGCTCGTGTTGAGAATCGGGAAGATCATGTCGGGGAGCGGCCGGCCCCGGTACTCGACGAGCGGTGGGCCGGCCCGCGCGCCGCGGTACGCGAGCGAATCGATCGTGCTCGCCGCCCCGCCCCCGATCGCGACGCCCTTCCTCAGGAGGGACGCGGCGAGCGCCCGCGCGGCGTAGAGGTTCGGGTCCGGGACAGCGAAGCTCTCGATCCACGGCTTCCGGCCCAGCGCCACCGTTCCCTCCGCCCAGATGTCCCAGGTGCCCGGTTTCCGGAAGAAGTTGTCGCCGATCGTCGAGCCGGAATCGGGCGAGACGGTGCGGGCGCGGTTCTCGAACGTGAACAACGCGAGGTCGGGCGACCACGTGATGACGGGCGGCTGGTCGACGGCGGCGCCGGGGGCAATGTGAAAGTCCACGCTGTTGTCGTGGAACCCGAGCCCCGAGACGGGAGCCGCGTACCACCAGTTCAGGTCCCAGGCGCTCCAGGCGTAATGCGTGAGGATCGGCTCGAAATAGGAGCCGTCGCCCACGAGCCTTCCGGTGATGCGCCGGATGCCGCGGGCGCGGATCGAGTCGGCGATGGCGTCGGTCACGGTGGAGAGCGAATCGCAAGCCCCGGCGGCAAGCGTGTCCACGGAGTAGCAGCGCTGCGACCAGGTCGGGTCGCCGCGCCCGTAGAGGATGAGATCGCCGTTCAGCACGCCATTGTCCACCCGCCCGTTCACGTACAGGCTCGTCCTGACGCGGTGGTCGGCGGGCAGCAGCACCGTCGCCGCGGCGGTCACGACGAGCTTGGCGTTGCTCGCGGGCACGTGGAAGCGGTCGGCGTTGCGCTGGAACAGCACGCGACCCCGGTCGTCCACCACGTAGATGCCCCAGTTGGCCCGGTCGAAGGGGGGCTGGTCGACGAGCACCGCGAGGCGACGCTCGAGTGGACCCGCGAGCGGGGAGGTGCGCGACGCAGGGGAGTCGGGCCGGGCGAGGGCGGCGGAGGCGGGGGGACCGGGGGGGGCGGGGGCGAGCGCCCGCGTTTGCGCGCGCAGGGCGGAGCTAATCGTAAGCGATACGAGGATCAGCTTGCGCATAGAGGAGATCCGTTACGAAGTTGACGACGACGAACACGAGCGACATGAAGAGAATGCTGCCCTGGATCGCCGGCAGATCGCGCTTCTCGATCGCGGCGAGCACGTAACGCCCGAGCCCGGGCCAGCCGAAGATCGTTTCCGTGAGAATGCTGCCGGTGAGATAGTTGCCCGTATCGAGGCCGAGCACGGTGATCACGGGGATCAGGGCGTTCCGGAACCCGTGCCGCAGGACCACGACGCGCTCGGCGAGGCCTTTGGCCCGGGCGGTCCGTATGAAGTCGCTCGCCAGCACCTCGAGCATCGCTGAGCGAGTCATGCGGGCGAGGAACGCGATGGACCGCATGCCGAGCGTCAGCGCCGGCATCAGGAGATACGCGAGCCCGCCCGACCCCGACGGCGGCAGCCAGCGCAGTGCCACGGCGAACACCAGGATCAGCAGCAACGCGACCCAATAGACCGGGAACGACACCCCGATGTAGGAGACGAGCATCGCCAGCCGGTCGACGGCGCCGCCGGGGCGGACCGCGGAGACCAGGCCGAGCGTGATGCCGCAACCGGCTGCGAGCGTCATCGCGGCGAGCGCGAGCTCCACGGTCTTCGGGAAGCGCTCGGCCAAGTCCCGCGCGATCGGGCGTTGCGTGATGTAGGAGCGACCCAGGTCCCCGCGCAGCACGCCCCAGACGTAGTGGCCGAACTGAGCGGGGAGCGGGTCGTCGAGATGGAGCTCGGCTCGGAGCCGGGCGATCGTGGCCGAATCCGCGCGCTCTCCGACCATCGCCATCACGGGGTCTCCCGGCGCCACGTTGAGGAGCAGGAACGCGGCGATGAGCACGCCGAACAGGGTGGGCGCCGTCATCAGCAGGCGTTCCACGGGGCGCATCACGGCGTGGGGGCTCCACGGCGGACCGTCGTCCAGCGCTGCCCGTTGAAGATCACCGGCATGTCCCAGCCGCTCAGGTCGGGTCGCCGCGCCCACAGGTCCGTGGGAAACCAGAGGTAGAGCCACGGCGCGGCGCGGTAGACGCGCTCGTCGATCTGCCGGTAGAGCGCGATCCGGGTCGCCTCGTCGGCGGTGCGGCGGGCGAGCAGGATCAGCGAGTCGGTAACGGGATCGCTGTAGAAGGCGTAGTTCCCCCCGGGGCCGAAGCTCCCGCTGTAGAACAGCGGATAGAGGAAGTTGTCGGCGTCAGGGTAATCCGCCCACCAGTCGAGGAGCACCATGTCGGCCTGGCCCTTGCGCGCCGCCTCACGCTGGCTCGAGGCGTCCCGCTCCACCAGCTCCACGCGCACGCCGACCCGCTCGAGTTGCGCCTGGATCGCCTGCGCGACACGCGACAGCTCCACGTTGCTCCCTGCCCGCCACAGCTGCGCGTCGAATCCGTGGCGGTACCCCGCCTCCGCGAGCAGCCGCTCGGCCTCCTCGGGGTCGTAGCCGTAGCGCGTCCGCGTGGTGTCGCTCCCCGGCAGCCCCGGCGGGATCGCGCCTCGGGCTGCGATGCCGCGCCGGCCGTACACCGTGGCCAGAATCTCCGGCACGTTCACGCCGTAATTGATCGCGCGCCGCACCCGGGCGTCCTTGAGCGGGCCGCGGCGGTTGTTCAGAGCCACGTAGACGACCCGCAGGGCGGGCTTCTCGACGAGCAGCTCGGGGTGCCGCTCGCGCCAGCGCGCCGTCTCCCCGAACGGGACCTCGAGGACGGAGAGCCGACCCGCTTCGAACTCGGCCGCGCGGGTCAGCGGCTCCGGCAGGATTCGCACGCCGAGCGTGTCCGCGGCCGGCGCACCGCCCCAGTAGGCGGGATTCTTCGAGAACAGCAGATAGTCGTCGTGCCGCCACGCGACGAAACGCCAGGGGCCGGTGCCCACCGGGTGCTCGGGCGTATCGGAGGGCGGCGGCGCGGCGACGATGCTCGCCACGGGCATCGCCAGGAACTTCGCGAAAATTGCGAGCGGTTCGGTCAGGTCGAACGCGACCGCGGAGTCGCCCAGCGGCTGCATCCCCCTCACGTCACTCGCGCGCCCGGCCGCGTAGTCCTCTGCCCCCACGATCGGGTACAGCGGCCAAGCCCGGCCACCCTTGGTAGAGGGGGAGAGGACGCGCAGGAAGGTCTGCCGCACCGCCTCCGGCCTCAACGGCGTGCCGTCGTGGAATCTCACGTTCGGTCGCAGGTGAAAGACGTACCGCAACCCATTTCGCTCGACGGTCCAGCGGTCGGCGAGCGCGGGGGCCAGCCGGCCATCGGGGTCGAACTGCGTGAGCCCGTCGAACAGCAGGGTCACCATCTCACCGGTCGGGACGTCGGTGGACGACGCGGGATCGAGCGATCGGGGGTCGTATGATTCGTAGTAAGCGAGGGCCGTTCGGCTCGGACGCGATCCTGCACTTCCCACACTAGCCCGCTCGCCGCCGCAAGCGGTCGTTACCAGAAGAGCGGCGAGGAGGCCGAGCGGGAACGCGCGCACGGGGCCAGGTGTCGAAAAGGTTGACAGTGCGGGGGGAGAGAACCCAACATACGGGACCGGCCCGACCCCGTCAATTGCGTGCGTACCTGCCTTTCCTGCTTGTCGCCGTCTCCGCGGCGGCTCCCCTCGCCGCGCAGCAAGAGCAGCAGCGGGTCGTTCGCGGGCTTTCCTTCAAGGGGAACCACGCGATCGACGATTACACCCTGAGCAGCGCGATCGCGACGACGAATTCGAGCGCGTTCGCGACCAGCCCGTTCTTGCGCTGGATTGGACTAGGCGAGAAACGCTCCTTCAACGAGTTGGAGTTCCGCCGCGACGTCGTGCGGGTGCTGTTGCTGTACCGGCAGAGCGGCTATATGAACGCAGTGGTGGACACGGTGGTGCGGCATGTCAGCAACGACGTTTACATCACGTTTCGGATCACCGAGGGCGCCCCCGTCCGGCTCGCTGCACTCAACGTCTTGAGTCTCGACTCGATCTTCAACGTGGCCGCGCTGAAACGGGACCTGCCGCTCCGCGTGGGGGCGCCCTTCAACCGGATGCTGTTGCAGGCGTCCGCCGACACGATCGTGAGCCGCATGCGGAACCGCGGGTACCCCTATGCCGACGTGTTACGCAGTTACGATGTCCGGGTGGACTCCCTGAAGGCTGAGGCGACGCTCGAAGCCGTGCCGGGACCGCGGATGCGAATCGGCGAGGTGCGGATCATCGGCGCGGGAAACGTGGACACTGGCACCGTGCGGCGCATGCTCTCGGTGCACGCGGGCGACCTCTTCCGGCAGGACCGATTGTACCTGACGCAGCGGGACCTGTACGGCCTGGGCATGTTCCGGACGGTGAACGTCGCGCTCGCCGACACCGCCCCCCGGCCGGGAGACTCGACCGTCGCCGTGTTGGTAGGAGTGAGCGAGGCCCCCCGGCACGGCATCCGGGTCGGGGCCGGTTACGGCACCCTCGACTGCTTCCGGATCCAGGCGGGGTGGACGGCGTACGGCTTCTTGGGTGGTGCCCGCGCCCTCGAGCTGACCGGTCGCCTCGCGAAGCTCGGGGTGGGCGTACCGACCGATGCTGGGTTGCGCGGCAACGTGTGCCGCTCTTTGGAGGGCGACGACACCTCAGATACGCTGAACTACAACCTGGGACTCACGCTCCGCCAGCCGGCATTCCTGTCGCCGCGCCACACGGCGAGTCTCGGCGTCTTCGCGGAGCGGCGCTCCGAGTTCAAGGCGTACACCCGCCAGGCTGTGGGACTGAACGCCGCCGTCACCTTCAACGCCCGGCGTAATATCCCGGCCACGCTCGGATACGGCTTCTCCGTGGGCCGTACGACGGCGGACCCCGCGGTGTACTGCGCCGTCTTCACTGTATGCGACTCGACGGACCGGGCGCGGCTCGCCAGCTCTCATCCCTTCGGCGCGGTGACCATCTCGGCCGTCCGCGACCGCACCAACTCGGTGCTCGATCCCTCGGCGGGAAGCGTCGTGACGGCCGCCCTGCTGCACGCGTCGCGGCTCGTCGGCTCGGACACTCTGTACGAATTCAACCGCGGGGAGCTGGAGGTGGCCCGTTACTACCCGGTCGGCCGGCGGGGCGCGCTCGCGTGGCGGGTGCGCGCCGGAACGATCGTCCCGGCGCGGCACATCACGCTCGCGAGCCAGAGCGTCCGCTTCGTCCCCCCCGACCAGCGCTTTTACGGCGGCGGTCCGAACTCGGTGCGGGGGTACGCGCGCAACGAGCTGGGGCCACGGGTGTACGTCTCGGACAGCATCACGGTTCAAGGAACGGACACGACGTTCTTCGACATCCGGGCGTCGCCGACCGGCGGCAACTCGATCTTCGTCGTCAACACCGAGCTGCGGTTCCCGACGCCCTTGTTCCCCGACCGCATGCGCGTCGCGCTGTTCGTGGATGCAGGCCAGGTATGGGAGCGTGGTGAACAAACGGGCGTAAGCGGCTTACGGGTGACCCCAGGCGCGGGGGTGCGCTTCGCGACGCCCCTGGGGCCGGTGCGGCTCGACGCCGCCTACAACGGCTACCCGGCGGAGCCGGGCCCGCTGTACTTCCAGAACAACCGGGACAAGAGCCTCACGCTGATTGCGCACCCCTTGATTCAACCCGGCCTGGCGTCTGGCTTCTGGCGGCGCGTGGTCGTGCAGTTCGCGGTCGGGCAGGCGTTCTGATCATGCGGCGCTCCCTCGGGGTCGCGCTTTGGACGCTCGTCGGGCTGGTCGCCTGCGTCTTCGGCGCCCTCTCCGCTCTGGTCGGCACGCACCGCGGCCGCGCGCTGCTCGCGCGCGCCGCGGAGGCGGGGTTGAAGCGGGTGTTCTCGGGGTCGGTCGAGGTCGGGAACGTCAGCGGCGCCCTGCTCACGGGACTGACGCTATCGGACGTGCGGCTGTTCGACCCCGACACGACGCTCGTCGCCTGGCTGCCGCGGGCGCAGCTCAGCTACGATCCGTTCGACCTCGTGGCGGGGCGCGTGGTGCTGTTCAAGCTCACGCTGCGCCAACCGGTCATCAACATCGTCCAGCACAAGACCGGTCGGCTCAACCTCGAGGAGCTGCTCCGCTTGGGCGGCCCGGACACGGGACCGCACGGGCCAGCGACGCTGATTCTGTTTCGGAACGTGCAGATCGAGGACGGCACCGTGACGCTGCGGCTGCAGGCGCGGCACGTGGCGCCGGGCGATACGGCGGTCGAGATCCAGAGCGGCGGGCCGAACGGGCGGGTGCGGGTCCGGCGGTTCGAGCACCTCAACACGCGCCTCGCGGCGCTGCAGATCTCGTCGCCACGCGAGCCCGGGATTCGCATCGACGTCTCCCGCCTGGCCGTGGAGAGCAGCGATCCGGACTTGCGGCTCGTGGACGTGGCCGGCCGGTTGCACGTGATCGGGGACTCGGTCGAGGTCGATCTGTCGCGCGTGCGGTTTCCGGGATCGGCGCTCAGCCGGGTGCGCGGGAAGGTTCGCTGGCCCCACGACACGCTGCTGTACGACCTCGCTGCGCGTGCCGACTCCGCCACGCTCGGGGACTTCCACTTCATCGACCGGCGACTCGCGGGGAGCGCCGCGCTCGCAGGGGACGTGCGGCTGCGCTCGCACGGCGGGCGCGTCCTGGAGGTGCGGCTCAGCCCGTTGCGTCTGGCCTGGGGGTCCGGCACCGTGACCGGCCGGGTCACTGCGCTCACGACCGCGGACTCGGGGCTGGCCGCGCTGCGGGACGCGGACCTCCAGGCGGAAGACTTCGACCTCGAGTTCGCGCGCCCGTTCCTCGAGACGCTGCCGTTCGCCGGGCGGCTGAGCGGTCACACGGTGGCGAGCGGACCGCTCGCGGCGCTCACGCTCGAGGTGGACTGGGTGTTCCGCGATTCGCTGGCCGCGGGGTGGCCGGAGACTCGCATCCGTGGCAAGGGAGAGGTCAACCTCGCGGCCCAGGACGGGGAGGGCATCCGCTTCCAGCCGTTCGGGGTCGAGGCGGCCGCGGTGGATCTCGGCACCGTGCGGCGGTTGGTCCCGGCGATCACGCTGCGCGGGATGCTCTACGCCGCTGGGACGCTTACCGGGCCGCTCAAGAACGCGCAGTTCGAGGGGACACTGGAGCATCAGGACGGGTCGCGACCGCCCAGCAAGATCGCCGGTACCGTGCGTCTGGACAGCCGGACCGACACGCTCGGAGCTTACGCCGACGTGACGGCCGACTCGGTGTCGTTCGACGGGCTGCGCGGGAGCTTCCCGACGCTTCCCGTGCACGGCGCGGTAGCGGGACCGGTGAAGCTTGCGGGGACGCTCGCTGCGCTCCAGACCCAGGCGGAGTTGCGCTCACCCGGCGGGAGCGTGGCCGTGACCGGCCTGCTGCAACTCGGGCTCCCTTCGTATGGCGCGCGGGACCTGACCCTGCGCGGGCACAACGTCGACCTCGCCCGCTGGCTCGACCACGCGCCGAACTCGCGGCTCGATTTCACTCTCACCGGAAGCGTCACCACCGACAGCGGCACGCCCCCGGTGGGGCAGGCGAGGGCGACGCTCGCGACCTCGTCCATTGCCCGCGCCGCGCTCGATAGCGGCCACGTGGCGGTGCGGTTCGCCCACGGCCGCCTCTACATCGACTCGCTGTGGGTCAGGGGACCGGGCCTGAGCGTGACCACAACGGGCTCGGGTTCCCTCGGCTGGAGCGGGGGTAGCGCCGGCGCCGTGGCGCTCGAGCTCGTCGCGGACAGCCTCAGCTCGCTCGATTCCCTGGTGAGCTGGGCCGTGGGAGAGGTGGGAGGGGCTGCGGGGGACGGGGAGGACGGGATCGGAGACGGTGAAGAGACCGGGAGGGAAGCGCCGGGGAGTGAAGCTCTGGCGGGCACCGCTCGAGTCACGCTCACGCTCGAGGGGTCACTCGACTCCCTCGGGGTCGAGGCCCAGGTAAGCGGTCGGCGGGTGAAGTGGCGGGGTTGGGAAGTGCCCGACTCCGGGCGCGTGCGGTTCGTGTACCGGCCCGGTTCACCCGACCCGCCCGGCTCCAAGCCCGCGTTGGAGCTCCACGCGAGGTTCGACTCCCTGGCGCACGGCGGCCTGGGGTTCGCGGCGGACTCGGTTGCCGTGCAGGGGACGCCGGACTCGCTCGCCTGGTTTGCCCGCGCTCGGCTGGGTGAAGCGGGCGCGTTCCGCGCTGGGGGTCGGTTCGAGCGCCGGACGGGCTCGGGGGGCGACCCGGTGCTGGCGCTGGGCCTGGATTCGCTCAAGCTGCAGGTCCCCGGGGACGTCTGGCGGCTGGGGTCGCCTGCAGAGGTGAGGGTCACGGATTCGGTAGCCGCGGTGAGCCACCTGGTGCTGCACAGCGATCACGTCTCCGGCGAGCTCGGGCTCGAGGGGGACCTGCCCACCGGCGGCCGGGCGGAGGCCCACTTCTGGGTCGATGGATTCCCCCTGGCGGGGGTCTACGCGCTGCTGCAGCGGGACACGTCGGGCGTGCGCGGCTCGATCAAGGCCGCCGTGGACCTGGCCGGTACGCGCGCCGCCCCGGTCTTGTCGAACGGCTCGTTCTCGCTCACCGACGCGTCGGTGAGCGAGTTCCTTGCCCCGTTGCTCGACGGTACGTTCGAGTACCACGATCGGCGTCTCAGCGTGGCCGTCGAGCTGTGGCGCTCTCGCCATGAGCGGATCCTGAACGCGCAGGCGCAGCTGCCGCTCGATCTCTCGCTCGCCACCGTCGGGCAGCGGCAGCTCTCCGACAGGCTCTCGGTGCGGGCTACCGCGGACAGCGTGGATCTTTCCGTCCTGGAGGCGCTCACGCCGACGCTGCGGGACGTGGCGGGCGTCTTCTCGGCCGATGTCGGCATCACCGGGACCTGGGACGCACCCCGCCTCGAAGGGAGCCTGGAAGTCAGGGACGCCGCGGCCCAGATCCCCGCGATCAACGTGCGTTACCAGGATGTGAACGGGCGTCTGGCGCTCTCGGGCGACACGATCGTCATCAGGCGCCTCTCCGCACGCAGCGACAAGGGAAGGGCGGAGGTGTCGGGCATCGTGCGTTTGGAGCGGCTCACGCATCCCGTACTCGCCTTGAAGATCGACGCCGACCAGTTCAAGGCGCTCGACCTCAAGAACAATGTGACCGTCACCGCGAGCGGGCAGATGGCGCTGCGCGGGCCCGTCTTTGGCGCCACGCTGACGGGGCGGGCGAAGGTGACTTCGGGAGTGCTTTACTTCGCCGACCTGGTCCAGAAGCGCCTCGTCAACCTCGACGAGCTGGCGGACACCTCGCTCGCGTCTCTCATTCAGGAGCAGCGCCTCGGCCCGGAGTTCCAGAACGTGTTTCTCGACAGCCTGCGCATCGAGGACCTCGAGCTCGAGATGGGGAGCGACGTGTGGCTGCGCTCGAACGAGGCGAACATCCAGCTCGCCGGCACCGTGCGCCTGACCAAGCAGCGCAGCCTCTACCTGGTGAGCGGCACGCTGCAGGCCGTGCGAGGCACGTACCGCCTCAAGGTCGGGCCGGTCACGCGCGAGTTCGTGGTGACGCAGGGGAGCGTGACGTACTTTGGCACGCCGGATCAGGACGCCGCGCTCGACATCGAGGCGAAGCACGTCGTTCACCCCGTGCCGTCCCCCCGCCAGACCAACCCCGAGGACATCACGGTGCTGGCCCACATCACGGGCAGCCTGCTCGTGCCCAAGGTGACGCTCGCAGCGGAGAAGCAGAACCTGTCGCAGACCGAGGTGATCTCCTATCTGCTGTTCGGCAAGAGTAGTCTCGATCTCGGGGGGCAGCAGGGCGGCATCGCCGATCAGCGAGCTCTCATCCAGAGCGCGCTCTCGGTGCTGTCGGGCGAAATCGAGCAGACGATCGTGTCCGGCGGCGTGCCCCTCCGTGTGGATTACGTGGAGATTCGTCCCGGCGGCGGAGGCCAGGGCGACCCGCTGCTCGGGTGGCAGCTCGGTGTGGGATGGCAGCTCGGGCCGAAGACCTTCGTGGTGCTCAACGGGAGCTTCTGTGGAGGTCGGGCCGTCAGCCTGAGCCGGAACTTCGGCATCTCGCTCCAGTTCCGGGTGAGCCCGGAGTGGCGCACCGAAGCGGGGTTCGAGCCGGTGCTGATCTGCGCCGACCCGGGGGCCGAGCCTCTGGCCGGGACGCGGCAGGTGGGCCTCGATCTATTCTGGGAGAAGCGGTACTAGCGTGGCCCGCGCGATGCTGATCACGAACCCGGCCGCCGGGCGCGCGGACGCCCGCGCGGTGACGACGATCCGGGACACGCTGCGGCGCGGTGGGTGGTCGGTCGAGGTGCTGGCGACCGCACGGGGGGGCGACGCCCGCCGCTTCGCGGAGCAGGGACGAGCCCAGGGCCTCGACGTGCTCGTGTGTCACGGCGGCGACGGCACGGCGATGCAGGTCGCGGCTGCGACGGTGGGAAGCGGGATCCCCCTGGGACTCGTCCCGGGCGGCACCGGAAATCTCCTCGCCGGCAACCTGCGGCTGCCGCGCAGTCCGGCAGCCGCGGCGCGCGCGATCCTCGAGGGGACGCCGCTGACCATCGACCTCGGCGCGGTCGAGCGCGCCGACGGCACGCACTACTTCGCCGTGTGCAGCGGCGCGGGGTTCGACGCTCGACTGATGGCGGCGACGGGCGCCGCGGAGAAGCGACGCTGGAAGATGGGCGCCTACGTGGCGCGTGCCTGCGCCGCGCTCCCGAGCGTGCGGAGCGCGCGGCACCGGGTGACGGTGGACGGCGAGTCCCACGAGCTCCGGGCCGCGA
>QHVD01000165.1 GCA_003222235.1 Gemmatimonadota bacterium
TCGCAATCCACAGGGCGATGTGCAACACTACCATCTGCTCGCCTGCGCGAGCGCAGAGAACACGTCATGGCCGAAGAGCCCTCGATACAACGCCGCCTCGCCGCCATTCTTGCCGCCGATATCGCGGGCTACAGCCGGCTCATGCACGAGGACGAGCCCGCCACCGTGCGCGACCTCAAGGCCCATCAGAGCGTGATCCTGCCGCTGATCGGCGGGCACGGCGGGCGGATCATCGACACGGCCGGCGATGGCATCATGGCTGAGTTTCCCAGCGTCATAGGCGCCACCGAGTGTGCAGTCGAGATGCAGACCGTGATGGCCGAGCGCAACCAGCGGGTGCCCGAGAGTCGCCGCATGCGGTTTCGCATCGGGATCAATCTGGGAGATGTGATCCACGACGAGACCCGGATCTACGGTGACGGCATCAACATCGCGGCGCGGCTGGAAGCGCTGGCTCCACCGGGTGGCGTGCTCGTTTCCAACACCGTCCACGATCAGGTCCGCGGCAAACTGCCGTTCACCTTCGAGGATGTGGGCGAGCGGCAGGTCAAGAACATCGAGCAGCCCGTGCGAATGTATCAGCTCCACATCCCGGGTGCATCCTCCAAGGCCGTGGCCACGCTCGTCAGACACGCGGCCCTAACCGACCGTCGGCGTTGGATTGTGGGGGGCCTGGCGGCGTTCCTGGTTCTCTTCGTTGCGGGAGGAGCTTGGTGGATGGGCTCGCCCTTCTTGCCAAGTCACCTAGCAGACAGAACAGAGGCGCCGCGTCTCTCAATTGTCGTGCTGCCCTTTAGCAACCTGAGCGGCGATCCGAGCCAGGACTACTTCGCCGATGGCATAACTGAAGACCTGACAAGTGACCTGTCGCGAATTGCTGGAAGCTTTGTTATCTCCAGGAACACTGCGTTCACTCTCAAGGGCAAGGCCGTCGATGTCCGGCAGATTGGCCGGGACCTGGGTGTCCGGTATGTGCTCGAGGGGAGCGTACGCCGCATGGGAGGCACCGTCCGCGTCAACGCGCAGCTCATCGACGCGGGCACTGGCGCGCATCTGTGGGTCGAACAGATGGACGTCGACCAAAGCACGCTGGCCCTCCAGGACAACTTCGGCATCGCGAACCGACTTGCACGGATGCTCAGTGTTGAACTAGTCAATGCTGAAGGCCGCCGGGCGCCGCGCACTGACCCGGATGCGGTGGACCTCACCATGCGTGGCTGGTACGTCTTGAACGGAGGGCCGAATAAGGAGGATGTGCAGAGGTCCGTCGGGCTGTTCGAGGATGCACTGCGAATCGATCCCGAGAATAGTCAGGCCAGAGTCGGGCTTGCTCAAGCCCTCACAACCGTCTACCGCAACCGTTGGGACCCCGAACCTGCCAAGGTGCTGGCGCGCGCCGAAGAAGCAGCCACGCGGGCCATCGCCGCCGCGCCGAACTATGCCCATGCGCACTACGTGAAGGCCGAAGTTCTTGGATTATCCAACCGATTTGATGCGGCGCTTGCGGCGTACGACAGGGCCATCGCCCTCGATCCTAACCATGCAGCCGCATACGTAGGGCGGGCGCGGAACTTGAATGTGATTGGTCGGGCCGCGGAAGCATTGGCGCCCGTCGAGAAGGCGATACGTCTAAGTCCGCGCGATCCTGAGCTGTATGTCTGGTATTTCGTCCTCTGCCACGCGAACACGCACTTGGCCCGCGACCCTCAGGCCATCGAATGGTGCCTCAAGTCGCTTGCGACCGGTAAGACGTTCTACTTCGCCTACGTCGATCTCGCCTCTGCGTACGCCTGGCGTGGGCAGAACGCAGAGGCGGCAGCCGCGGTCGCGGAGCTCCTGAAGCTGAGGCCAGGGTTCACGGTGCAGACACTGGTGCAGGAAGGCTCAGGAACCTCCGACAATCCAGCCTTCCGCAAGGAATTCCAGCGGATTGTCGAGGGAGCACGCAAGGCTGGGTTGCCAGAAAGCAACTGACCGCCGGCCATGGCCGAGATCATCGAATTCAGCACAGAACGCCTCCGGCTGCGTCAATGGGCGCCTCAGGACCGCGAACCCTTCGCTGCGATGAACGCTGACCCGGAGGTCATGAAGTACTTCGCCAGCGTCGCTACCCGCGAGGAAAGCTTTCGAACCATTGATGTCTGGCAATCCGAGCTCGAAGAACGCGGTTGGAGCAACTGGGCAGTCGAGCACGTGGAATCGCGTGCGTTCATTGGCTTCGTGGGCTTGTCAGTACCTCGCCGGGCCTTGCCCTTCATGCCGTGCGTCGAGGTTGGCTGCGTCTGGCGAGGAGCTATTGGGGCAAGGGTTTTGCCACCGAGGCCGCGAAGGGGTCGCTACGCGTAGCCTTTGAGCGGCTCAACCTCGACGAAGTCGTGTCGTTCACCAGCGTCATCAACTGGCCCTCCCGCGCCGTGATGGAACGAATCGGAATGGTGAATACCAGCGAAGACTTTGATCACCCTGCCCTGCCTGAAGGCAGTGAGTCGTAGACACTGCCTCTACAAAATCACGCGCACGCAGTGGCGCTGCAATGGCGCATAACCCTTCGGTCAATGTGACACGCAGCGGCACAGGGCCGCTGCGCTGCCAGTGCCCTCGCCTCCAGCGGTGTTAGACCTGCCGTCGATCATCGCGCCTTCGGTGTGCTGAGCGGCAGGTACATGCGCCCGGCAAAGGCCCCGCCGTTGACGGAGAGCACCTCACCGGTCACGTAGTCGGCCGCCGCTGAGGCCAGGAACAGCGCGGCCGGCGCGATGTCCGCCGGCGTGCCCAACCGTCCCCACGGGGTGTTCTGGATGAGCGCGGTCTCGAAGTCCGAAGTCGGCGGCAACGTCTCGGTGTCCACCTTGATGTAGCCGGGAGCGATGCAGTTCACGTTGATGCGCTGCTCGGCCAGCTCCATCGCCAGCACGCGCGTGAACATCACGACGCCGGCCTTCGAGGCGCAGTAGTGCGAGGCGCCGACCCGGCCGCTGGCGTAGGCGCCGGAGGAGATCGTGATGATCTTGCCGGCGCGCGCGCCGGTCTTCATGCTTCGCGCTGCCGCCTGGCACGTGAGGAACACCCCGCGCATGTTGGTCTCCATCACGCGGTCCCATTCCTCGACGGTCATGTCGAGCACCGGGCAGTTCGGATAGATGCCGGCGTTGGCCACGGCGATGGTGACGGGGCCCAGTGCCCGCTCTGCCGCCGCGAAGAAGGCCTGCACCGATTTCTCGTCCCGCACGTCGACAGCGCCGGCGAAGGTCCGCTCGCCGCCCAGCCCGGCCGCCGCGCGCTCCACCGCGTCCTTGCGCAGGTCGCCCAGCGCCACCCGGCCGCCGGCGGCGTGGAACGCCTGGGCGATGCCCTGGCCGATGCCGGCGCCGGCCCCCGTGATGACGACCATGGCGTTACTGAAGTCGAAGCCGCTCATCCCCGCTGCTTGTTGTGCCATCGCGGCTCCTCCTCGCAGGTCGTAAACCAGACGCCGTTCTGACGCCGCATGCAGCCTACCAAATCCGCGGTCAGCGCCACGAAGAAGCGCCCCCCGGGTGAAGTCTGGGTAAAG
>QHVD01000166.1 GCA_003222235.1 Gemmatimonadota bacterium
GGTTTCGCTTCTGCAGCACCTTCTTGAGCGAATGGAATACCTCGACGCCGATGCGGAGGCCGTCGGCGAAGCTGTCCGCGCCGATCGGCACGATCATGAACTCCTGGAAGTCCACGTTGTTCGCGGCATGGGCGCCGCCGTTCAAGATGTTCATCATCGGCACGGGGAGGATGTTCACCACCGGACCCCCGAGGTAGCGATACAGCGGCAGCCCCGCATCCTGGGCCGCGGCGCGCGCCACGGCGAGGGAGACCGAGAGGATGGCGTTCGCTCCCAGGTGGCTCTTGTTCGGGGTGCCGTCGAGATCGAGCATCGCGTAGTCGACCGCGATCTGGTCTTCCCCGGGCATGCCCTCGAGCCGCGGGCCGATCGCCTCGTTGACATGCTTCACGGCCTCGAGGACGCCCTTGCCCGCGAAGCGCTTCTGGTCCCCGTCGCGCAGCTCCACGGCCTCGTGCTCCCCGGTGGACGCCCCACTCGGGACGGCCGCCCGGCCGGCCGCGCCGCTCGCCAGGGTGACGTCGGTCTCGATCGTCGGGTTGCCCCGGCTGTCGAGGATTTCGCGCGCATGAACGGAAATGATCGTGCTCATGGCCGCCTACCCTAGCGGGCCGGCGCCTCGGCGTCAACGCGGGCCTTGAGATCGAGGATCGCGGCCCGGACCCGGTCGCGCAGCCGCTCCCGATCCTGGGGCGTGAGCCCCTCCGTCGGGATCGGCTCCCCGATCCGGATCAGGATGGGTCGCGGGTGCAGCCGGAAGCCCCCTTTGGGCAGGATCTCGAAGGTATTGTGCACGTACACCGGGACGAGGGGGACTTGGGCGGCGATGGCGAGGCCGAACGGCGCGTTCTTGAACGGCAACAGCTCGCCGGTGCGACTGCGCGTGCCCTCGGGGAAGACGACCGCCGAGAAGCCGCTCCTGATGGTCTGGGCGGCGCGCGCGTAGGCCTCGAACGCCTGCTTCTTCCTCCCGCGGTCGATGCTGATGTGCCCCGCAGCAAGCATCCCCGGGCCCAAGAGCGGCACCCGCGTCAGCTCCTCCTTGGCGACGAAGCGCACCGACCCCGGCAGCGTCGCGGCGAGCGCCCAGATGTCGAACATCGAGGAGTGGTTCGAGGCGTACACCACCGGCTGGTCTCGGGGGATGCGCTCGAGCCCCTCCGGCCGCACTTTCGTCCCAGCCGCCGCCAGCAGGTCGCGGGACCAGTCGTTCGTGCCCCAGTCGTAGACCCCTCCCGGGCGGTATCGGATCCGCAGAATCGCCGCCACGATCGGCGCCGTCGCGTGGATGACGGTCGAGAACACGACCACGACGTAGAACCACGCGGTGCGGATCATGGCGAGGGGGGCGGGGGGGGGGGCGCAAAGTGGTCGAACCCCGGCGGCGCCGCGACGGGCCGGCCGGCCTGCGTGAGCCGCAGGCCCGCGCCCCGGGTGCAGCGGCCGATGCGCGTGAGCGCGAGGCCGGTCGCCCGGCGGAACGCGCGGGCGGCGGCGTCCCCGAAGCTCTGCGGCAAGACGACGAGCAGCTCGAACTCCTCCCCGCTGGCTGCGGCGGCAGCGGGGGGGACCCCGGGCCAGCAGGGAATCCGCTCGAGCTCGATGTCGAGCCGCACCCGCGACGCGGCCGCGAGATGCCCGGCGTCGGCCGCGAGCCCGTCGGACACGTCGATCATCGCCGCCGCCCCCCGATCGGCGAGCCACCGCCCGGCGCTGATGCGGGGCTCGGGATGGGCGAAACGGCGGAACAGGGCGGCGGTTGGCTTCCGGCCATCCCGCAACTGCGCGAGCCCAAGCGCCGCACCGCCGAGCGCGCCGGTGACCCACAGGCCCTGACCCGGTCGCGCCCCCGCCCGGCGCACGGGCCGGCGGGCGATCCCCAGCACACACACGTCCACGAGATACCGGGGCGACCGCACCAGGTCGCCGCCCAGCACCCGCGCTCCGACGCTCTGAGCGGCGGACGCCACACCGTCCATGATGGCCACCGCAGCGTCCCCCCCCCTCCCCCCCCGCCCCGCACCCCCGACCCGGGAGCCGGAGCTCGGGACCCCCAGCGACACGAGCACGCCGATGGGCTTCGCGCCCTCCGCCGCGAGGTCGGAAAGCGCAGCCGCCGTCGACCGCCATCCGATCTCTTGCCACGAAAGCCAGTCCGTGCGGAAGTGGACTCCTTCGAGGCTCGAGTCGATGCTGACGGCGAGGGTCGTGCGACCCACGCGAATGAGCGCGCAATCGTCGCCAAGATCCCGCGCGCGAGATCCGAGGCGCGCGAAGATGCGGCGGAGACGGTCGAATTCGCCCCCCCCTCCCCCTCCCCCTCCACCCAGACGCAAAGGCCCGCGGCTCATCGAAGCGCGGCCGCACGCGCGAGCCGCACCAGCCCGCTGTCGGTCGCGACCCAGAGATAGGGCGCCGCTACGGCGATGTCACGCACGGGGCCCGGAACGTCGAGCGGCGCCGTCAGCACCCGGAAGCCCGACGCCGAGAGATCCCAGAACGCGAGCGCATTGGTGGCCGCCAGCCAGACGCCGCTCCGGTCCGCCGCGAGCGCGCCCACCCGCCCGATGCGGTCGGGCGCGCGCAGCAGGGTCCACCGGCGACTCGCGGGGTCGCGCCAGGCAAGCTGGTCCGGCGTGATCGCCACGAGTGTGTCCCCGACGCGCCCGAGCGCCACGATCGGCGCGCGCAGCGCCGGCTGCTCGGCGACGTCGAGCGGCACCGTCACGTCGCTCGTCCCGGGAGCAAGCAGCCCCAGCCCGCCCGACGTCCCCACCCACAGGCTCTCGCCGAACGCGCACAGGCTCAGTACCGCCTGCCCGATGTGGCCCACGGAGGCGACGTTGTCATCGCGCGTGATCACGGAGAGCCCGTGGCTCGTGCCGACCCACACGCCGTCCGGCGCCGGGGCAAGGCTCAGCGGATTGTCCGTGTCGAACAGGCGAGTACGGTAGGTCCCGAGATCGATCTTGAGGACTCCGCGCTCGCACGCGAGCCACAGCGCTCGCCCGCTCGTCACCAGGCGCCGCCCCTCGACGCAGGCGAACCCAAGCGCGCCTGAGCCCTCGACGCCCGTGTCCGCCGAGAAGTCTGCCGCGACCCAGGTGATGCCACGTCGCTCGCCCGCCCGCGAGGCCGCGGCCACCCACACGCCCCCGGAACCGGGAGCCACGGCGCCCGCGCGCGCAGCGATCAAGCC
>QHVD01000167.1 GCA_003222235.1 Gemmatimonadota bacterium
TCGTCCCCGGGACGTCGCTGAACCGGAACCGGCCGGCTGCGTCGGTGAGGGTGAGCAGGGTCGTACCGACCACCCTCACCTGCGCATCGGACACCGGCGCGCGCGACCCCCGAGTCACTACGACGCCCCCCACCGCGCCGGCCTGGCCCCGAAGCTGAAAGGGCGTGATCAGCGCCAGGGCGGCGGCGAGACGGAACGCCCGGGCGGGAGGCGCCCCGAACTGGAAGAATCGCATGCGGCGCTCCTGCGAGAAGATCATGGACTGCCGCGCCCGATTCCTGGGCGCGGTCAAGACAACGCGCACACCGCGGAGTCTGCGGTGGGCGACTATACTACCGGCAGAGCCGACCCTCGCAAGGGAGCGGTGCGTCTGCCGCGGGGGTCGGCGTGGCGGCGTTTCATCGCGTTGCAGCGCTCGATTCAGCGCGGGAAAGCGCCCGCCGGCCGACGGTTCGTTTCGTCGGAAGACATCCCGGTCGCCGGCCAGGCGTTCAGCGATTCCGGCGCCGGCAGTTGTCATTGAGAGTGGCTTGGGGCGCGGGCTGCAGTCAGTCCGCTGGCACCGCCTCCCGCTCTACACTGCTCGTTTCCCGTTTTTCGGTTCCCGTTTCCCCGAATCTTCTCTCGATCTCCCGCGTGATGTGCATCGAACAGAACTTCGGGCCGCACATCGCGCAGAACTCGGCCGACTTGAAGTACTCGGCGGGGAGCGCCTCGTCGTGCAGCTCCCGCGCCCGGTCGGGATCGAGGCTCAGCCGGAACTGCTCGTTCCAGTCGAAGGCGAACCGCGCCCGGGAGAGCGCGTCGTCGCGATCGCGGGCGCCCGGCCTCCCACGAGCGATGTCCGCCGCGTGGGCGGCGATCTTGTAGGCGATGACGCCCTCGCGCACCTCCTCGGCGTTGGGGAGTCCGAGGTGCTCCTTGCGGGTGACATAGCACAGCATGTCCGCGCCGTACCAACCGATCATGGCCGCGCCGATCGCCGAGGTGATGTGATCGTAGCCCGGCGCGATGTCGGTGACGAGCGGCCCGAGGGTGTAGAACGGCGCCTCGTGGCAGATCTCCTTCTCCTTTCGGACATTGACCTCGATCAAGTGCATCGGGATGTGCCCCGGACCCTCGATCATCACCTGCACGTCCTTCGCCCAGGCCCGCTCGGTCAGCTCGCCCAGCGTCTCGAGCTCGGCGAACTGGGCACGGTCGTTCGCGTCGGCGAGCGAGCCCGGCCGCAGCGCGTCACCGAGCGAGAGCGTGACGTCGTATCGGCGCGCGATCTCTAGGATGCGGTCGAAGTGCGTGTAGAACGGGTTCTGCTTGTTGTGGTGCATCATCCAGTACGCGTGCAGCGACCCGCCGCGGGACACGATCCCCGTCACCCGGCCGAGCGCGAGCCCGACGTACTCCCGCAGGATGCCGCAGTGGACGGTGACGTAGTCCACCCCCTGCTGGGCCTGATGCTCGACCATGGCGAGCAGGTCGTCTTCGGTGAGGTCTTCGACCATCTGTACCGCGGTCACGGCCTGGTAGATCGGCACCGTGCCGATGGGAACCGGCGACGCCTCGAGGATCGCCTGACGGATCGCGTCGATGTCGCCGCCGGTCGAGAGGTCCATCACGGTGTCCGCGCCGTAGTGGACCGCGTTGTGCAGCTTATCGAGCTCCTGGCCGATGTCCGACTCGACCGCCGAGTTGCCGATGTTGGCGTTGATCTTCACCCGCGCGACCTTCCCGATCCCCATCGGGTCGAGGCGCTTCGCGAGGTGATTGACGTTGGCCGGGATGATGAGCCGCCCCCGGGCCACTTCGTCGCGAACCAACTCGACGGGGAGCTCTTCCCGTTCCGCGACGCGCTGCATTTGGGGAGTGACGACGCCTTGGCGGGCGAAGTACATCTGGGTGACGCAGGTCATGCCGACTCCCTCCGCCGGTTTTAGCCGGATCAGGTTCAAAGGGTCTGATCTCAGCCCGCCGACCCACTGGCGGGCACCCCTGTCAACGGGCAATCTAAGAGGGCACGCCGCACGATGCCAAGACGCCGCGATGCTGTCGCGAAGCTGGCGCCGGCCCGGACTCATCCGGAGGCACAGCGGCTCTGAGATGAAGCGGCGCAGCATGCTGCGCCCCTACTTTGGGACGGGGATGTGATCGGTCCTTCCAGGCACGAGTTCATCGCGGCGCTGAGCACGGTCCTGTTGGCGTCCCTTGACCGACCCGGTGCGCGGGGGTCGGCGAGGCCTCCCACACGATCGGCGGGCACGCACCCCTTCCGGATCCGCACCGTCACGGCCGGTGTCCGCCTCGACTCCGCAGCCGATATGAGAACGATCGAGTCTGCGATCTCATTCCTCGACCGGACCAGGAAGGCTTACGCGGACGGAGGCTACGAGGTTCAGACGATCCGCATCGCGACCCAGCCGCTCACCAGCCCCGCTCGGGGGGTCGCCGCTGACCGGCTTCTCGCGGACATTCAAGCGCTCGACCGTGCGGCGAGCCAACACGGCGTCCTGGTGAGCGTCGGCCCGCTGGTCCGCGACGATAGTGCCGATCCCGGTTTCCCTGATTGGGTGGCGGGTCTCATCGCCGCGACCCGCAATGTCAGTTGCAGCGTCACCGTGGCGTCCCCTGGTTACGGGATCCACGACCGGGCGGCGCGCGTGGCCGCCGCGGCCATGGCGGCCATCGCCCAGGCGACGCCGGGCGGGGAGGGCAACTTCCGGTTCGCCGCGGCGGCGAACTGCCCGGCCGGCATCCCCTTCTTTCCGGTTGCCTACCACGAGGGAGCAGATGCCTTCGCCCTGGGACTCGAGTCGGCTCCGATCGTGACCGCGGCGTTCGCCGAGGCGCGTGGTCGCAGGGCCGCGCAAGCGAGACTCAAGACGCTTCTCGAAGCGGAGCTCGGTCCGGTACAGGCGATCGCCATGGCGGCGGCGCGGCGTGAGGGTCGCCGCTACCTGGGAATCGATGCCTCGCCCGCGCCCGGGAAAGACGCGAGCATCGGAGCGGCGGTCGAAGCGCTCACGCATACGCCGTTCGGAGGCGCGTCTACACTCGAGGCATGCGCCACCATCACCGACGTGCTGAAGGGACTGGCCCTGCGGACGTGTGGGTACTCCGGCCTGATGCTGCCGGTGCTCGAGGACCCGGTGCTCGCCAGGCGTGCAGCCGAGCGACGCTTCACCGTGCGGGAGCTGCTCCTCTATTCGAGCGTATGCGGCACCGGGCTCGATGTGGTCCCGCTTCCCGGCGACGCGCCGCTGGACGTGCTCGCCGCGCTCGTCGGCGATGTTGCGGCCCTCGCAGTCAAGCTGCACAAGCCGCTCTCGGCACGGTTGTTTCCCATACCGGGGAAGGCAGCTGGGGACGTGGTGCAGTTCACGAATCCGTTCCTCACCGACTCGGTCGTGATGCCAGCAGAGTAAGTCCACAGGGTCACGTCGCACGACGCGCTAGGGCAGTGGCGTACTGGTGGAGCAATGCTGTCGCGAAGCTGACCGCTTGCTGCCGATGAGCCTCCGCCTCGCGGGCGGCGACTTTCTCGTGA
>QHVD01000168.1 GCA_003222235.1 Gemmatimonadota bacterium
ACACGCGGCAATCGCGCATCGCGCTTCGAGTTGCCCCTCCTGGGCTCGAACCAGGACTCTCCTGATCCAGAGTCAGGCGTGTTGCCAGTTACACCAAGGGGCACTGACTACTACTTGCACGTTCCACGTCACACGTTGCACGAAAACCCATGGCCGGCATCGCCCTCTTGCAACGTGCGACGTGTGACCTGCAACGTGCCAAGATAGCCGCTTCGTCGGCCCATTGGTAGCAGGTCCTTAACATCCGTGCCACACATGCCGAGCGGCCGAGAACAACAGCGTGAAGGCCGTGGGCGACCCCTACCACGGTCTTCGTGTCCGAGCGGCGCATGACAAACGCCGGGGTGACGAGCGCCACCCCGGCGTCGTGGAGCGAGCTTGCACCTATCCCCTCGTCGTCTCCTTCCTACTGTGCCGCGCCGGCGCAGCTGCCGGTGGTGACCACTCCCGCGGGCGGCTGCAGCCGGTAAGTGAAGTAAGGCACGCCGACGCGAAATGACACCGGGTCGTCCGGGTTGTCGGTGCCCGTGCGCCGCAGGGACAGCGGACTCACGACATGGTCGTCGGCGAACGAGATGTTGGCGCGGTGCTGCGGATCGAGCGCCACCTGGAAAAAGTCGGCCAGGCTGCGGTCGGCGTTTCCTCCCAACCCGCCGGTCGAAATCGTGCCGCGGTGGATCACATGATCGCTGGCAGTATACTGCGCGAATCTCGGTTTGGCGGCATGACCGTTGACCGTCTCCAGCACGTAAACGTTCCACTTTGCCCACTTGGTCATGCAGGTGGTCCCTTGCGTGCAAGGGCCATTGTCTTCAGGCGTGTGCCCCGGCTCCATGACCGCCCGGTCGTTCGAATTACCGGCCTTGTTCGCTCCCAGCCAAGCCACCACCACGTGGCCGTTGGCGTCGGCGGCCACCCAGGGGAACACATTGGCTTTGCCCACGGTGGCGCCCTGATTCACGACGCGAGCCGGAGTCCAGGTCTTGCCGAGGTCGCTCGACGAGGTGAAGAAGATGTTGCTGTTATCGGACCAGACGGCATAGAGAAAGCCGAACTGATCTACGGCCAGCGCCGGGAAGATGTTGCCGTTATTCGCGCCCTTTGGGCCGGTGTAAACCTTGTAGTCGGTGAACGTGAAAGCCGGCAGGCCGAACTTCGCGTCGACGGAGACTCCGATATAGGCGGACCGCATCGGCTGGTTGGTTTCGTTTTCCAACCCATTATCCGGCGCGATGAAGAGTTGGTATAAGTTGCCGCGACTGGGGCAGCTCCCGTAGTCGATCTTGATCTGGGCCGCGAGATTCGCAGTACCGTTCGGCGTCCCGGCTGCCGGGAAGGTTTGCGCATCGATGGCCTCGCCGGCGCCGGCCAGATAGGTGGCGCCGCCATCGTTCGAGCGCTGGACGTCGATGTTGAACGTGCTTACGTCATGGTAGATCAGGTACACCGTCTTTGGATCAGTCGCCTCCATCCACTGGCGATCGTCGCCGGGAATCGCGGCCGCCGCGACGTTCGGCGGAGAAAAGTTGTCACCGCGATCGGTGGAATGCGTTCCCGTTACGCCCGGCGCCAGCGTCAGACTGGTGAGGGGCAGGTTGGGAGTTCCGGTCGCCGGGTCCAGGCGGTTGACGGCGATATCTGCGTCGCCCCCACCGGGCGCAACGCCGAGATTGGTCTCACTGCCTACGTTGTTGGCGCATCCGCCGTTCGTGAAGCCGTAGATGCCGCAGTTGTCGGGCTGGCCTTCATACTTGAAGGGCAGCGTGCCGTTGCTGTTTGGCGGCCCGTCGAGCGTCCTATTCCAACGCCACAGGTCCACGCCTCCGGGAACACCCCGGATGGAGACGACGTAAGCAGTTCCTTCAGAATCGACCCGGGCGCCGGGCTCCACTCCCTGGACGATGAACGCCAGCGGGCTCAGCCCTGTCGGCACCGGCGCCAACTGCGGCAGGCAGAGGCTCTGGTTCGCGCTGAAAGGAGAGCTGCCTGGCCCGACGAACGGTGGAATGGCCTGTGTACTGGGACAGTTGTGTTCGTTGGCCGTGGTCTGAGCAAAGAGTGTGGAGGCGGCGACCGACAAGGTGGCTGCGACAGCGATCGACATCAGGAGCTTCCTCATGGTTTTTCTCCTCGCGTCGGTTGTTTTCCGTCAGCCTCCAAACCGCCTTTCGATGCCACACTCCTTACGCCCAGGGGCCACGCGGAGTCGGGCCGGAGCCGATCGATCGGCGCGATCGTCACGGCCCTCGCCGCAATGTCCCAGTAACGCGCGAGCATCTCACGTGCCACAGAGTCGCGGAGCGAGTCAACGCAACTTGTCTCAGGTGATACCAAAGGCAGCGGAACCATCGCGAGTCGAACGGTCTTGCTGGCTCCGCTAAGCGGGCGCCGTTCAACTACACGGCGCACCGACGCTTAAGCACCGGCTGCGAGCACAGCGACGCGCCCGGTGGTCGAGCCGTGCGCGAAGTCGCGGCTCCGCGGGACGCAGACCGGGCGGGGACCGGGACTGCGGGTGCCCGGCTCCCTGATGCAGCGAGGCCACAGGGCCGGGCTCGGCGAGGAATCGGGCTGGCGCGGATTATCCGCTGCCGCTGCTAACCTTCTACGCTCGGCACTCGCTTGGTGCGTGCGATCGAGCGGATCACCAACGAGTTTGAAAGCAGGCCGCGAGGCGTCTTCGCGACGCGCGAACGCAGCAGGGATTCCCCCTACAAATGCAGCGTCGGCGCAACGACCGCGGGAGGAGTACTGACTACTGGCTGCACGTCACACGTCACACGTTGCATGAGGCCCACACAGGAACCGGCCCTCGTGCAACGTACGTGTGACGTGCAACCTGCCAGATGGAGCTGAGGGGGCTCGAACCCCTGACCTCCTGGGTGCGATCCAGGCGCTCTCCCAACTGAGCTACAGCCCCGACGGGAGGCTCAACTTAGAAACCGCACCGCCGACGGGCAACCCCTGTAAGCTAACATCTGTTCCCCTGCTGGCCGGGCATCAGAAAGGGCCGCAACGGCGGCAAGGGCGGCAACGGGGGCCGGTGCATTTCCACCTCTGCCGCCCCTGCCGCCCTTGCCGCCTTATATTTGCCCCATGCGTCCCGTCGCCTTCACCTTCTCAGGCTCCGTCGCCGTCCCCATGGAGCGGGTCTTCGCCCTCATAGCCGACCCCTCCCGCATGCCCGAATGGCTCCCGGGATGCCGAGCCGTGACCCCGACCCCTGCCGCCCAGCGCAAGGGCAAAGGCGACCGCCACCGCCTCCAGTACGACCGCGACGGCCGCCAGAGCCAGGCCGAGATCGAGATCATCGACTACAACCCACCCGAGACCTACGGCTGGATCGAGATCTCGGGGCGCCCCCAAGAGAGGACGTTGTTCGCCCTCGCCTTCCAGGGCGGCGCGACCAAGGTCACCATGCGCGACGTCTGGGTCCCCGCCAATTGGCGCGCCTGGCTGCGCGGGCAGTTGTTCCGGCGGCGCAGCGCAGCGCGCACCTTCAACCGGCTGCTGCAGAACTTGCGAAAGATCCTCACGCGGTGAACGGCACCTCGACCGTCATCCCATCCTTCGCCACCGTCGTCTCCCGAAACACCTCGCGTGCCTCCTTCACGAGCTCCTCTGCGCTGATCGAGTAGCGCGCCGACACGTGACTCAGCACCAGCCGTTTGGCTTTCGCGGCCAACGCCACCTGCGCCGCCTCGCGCGCCGTCGAATGACCCGTTTCCTTGGCCCGGTCCTTCTCCTCCTCGCCGAACGTCGCCTCGTGGATCAATAGGTCGGCCCCCTGCGCGGCATCCACCACTGCGGCGCAGGGACGAGTATCCCCCGTGAACACCACGAGCCGGCCCGGCCGCCTGGGGCCCACGATCCCTTCTGAAGTCACCGTCCGCCCAGCTTTCCCCACAGCGGTCCCTCGGGCACGCCCGCCGCTCGCGCCTTCTCGGGATCGAACCGCCCGGGCCGCTCATGCTCGCGCAGAGCGTATCCAACGCTCCCTCCCCCGTGCTCCGTCGCGAACACGTGAATCTCATACGCATCCCGCATCCCGGATCCCGCATCCCGCATGATTGCCCCAGGTTTCACCTCGATCACCTCGATCGGAAACGGCACCCGCTCGACGCCGAGCGAGATCGCCTGCCCCAGCACGTGCTTCCCTCCCTTGGGGCCGTACAGCCGCAGCGGCTCCTCGCGCCCCTGCAGGCCGAGCGTCCGGATCAGCCCGATCACGCCCAGGAAATGGTCCGCATGGAAGTGGGTGAAGAAGATCTCGGACAAAGCGAAGCTCACCCCGTAGCGCAGCATCTGCCGCTGCGTCCCCTCGCCGCACTCGAACAGCAGCGTCTCAGCTTCGCGCACCAGCGCGAGCGCGGAGACGTTGCGCTCCACTGTAGGCCGGGCGGCGGACGTCCCAAG
>QHVD01000022.1 GCA_003222235.1 Gemmatimonadota bacterium
CGCGCTCGGCCTCGGCGCATCGACCGCGGGAGCGCCGGTCGGGTGAGTCTTCCGGCACCCCGCATCCCCGAGAGCGGCGACCGCGTCGCGCGCGACGAGTTCGCCCTCGCCGTCGACCGCGCCGCAGGGGCACGACCCATCGGCGGCAACCGGCTCGAGCACCATCCCGACAGCCCGCTCGCCCTCGAAGCGATGCTCGACCTCATCAGCGCAGCGCGGGCGTGGGTCCACCTCGAGAACTACATCATCCGGGACGACGCCACCGGCCGCCGTTTCGCCGCCGCGCTCGCCGAACGCGCGCGGGCGGGCGTGCGCGTGCGGGTGCTGTACGACGCCTTCGGTTCGCTGCGCACGTCGCGTCGCTACTGGCGCCAGCTCGCTCAGACGGGCGCCGAAGTGCGCGCCTTTCACCCCATTCTCTCCTCGGGGCCGTTCGACGCGGTCTCCCGCGACCACCGCAAGCTCCTGGTGGCGGACGGCACGCGGGCGATGCTCGGCGGGCTCTGCATCGGCGACGAGTGGGCCGGCAATCCCCAGCGCCGCCGTCTGCCGTGGCGGGATACCATGGTGCTGGTGGGCGGCCCCGCCGCGGCGGCGCTCGACGCGGCGTTCGGCCGGATCTGGCGGGCGGCCGGGGACCCGCTCCCGCGCGACGAGTTCGCCGCGGATCCCCCCCCCGAGCCGTGCGGCGACTGCACCATCCGCGTCGTCGAGGGCCAGCCGCGGCGGGCACGCATCTACCGCGCCGTCCAGCTCCTCGCCGCGAGCGCGGCGGAGCGACTGTGGATCACGGACGCGTATCTCATCGCCCCTGCGCCGCTGTACGCGAGCCTGCTCGACGCCGCAAAGAGCGGCGTGGACGTGCGCCTGCTCGTCCCCGGGACGAGCGACCTGCCCGTGCTGCGCAACTTCACCCGCATCGGCTACCGCGAGCTGCTGCGCGCAGGCGTCCGGATCTTCGAATACCGGGGACCGATGATCCACGCCAAGACCATGCTCGTCGACCGGCGTTGGGCCCGCGTCGGCTCGAGCAACCTGAACGTCTCGAGCCTGCTCACGAACTACGAGCTCGACATGCTCGCCGAGGGCGGCGGCCTGTGCGACGCGCTCGCCGAGCAATTCCGGCGCGACCTCGGCTCGAGCCGGGAGATCGCGCTGCAGGCCAGACGGTTGCGTCTCCCGCCGCGACTCGTCGGTGCCAGCGCGACGGCGCTGAGCCACGCGGGAGACGCCGAGCACAAGCGCTCGGGGTACGAACTGGGCGCGGTCGCCGTCGTGGCGCTGCGCCGCGTCGCCGGGGGCCTGCGGCGGGCGATCGCGGCGACGGGTGCGCTCACCTTCGCCGGAATCGGCAGCCTGCTGCTGCTCTTCCCCAAGGTGACGAGCGTCGCGCTCGCGACGGGGGCCTTCGGGCTCGCGCTCGCGTTTGGCCTGTACGCTTTCGACCGGCGCCGGTCGCGGGAGACGGACGATGGCGGTTGATCCTCAACCCCCGGCGTCGGTCGCGCGTATAACCCCGCAGGACGAAGCCGCCCTCGTCGCCCGCGCGGTCGCGGGTGACCGCGCGGCGTTTGGGTTGCTGGTGGAGCGCTATGCGGGCGTCGCTCGACGGGTCGCGCGCGCCGTGCTCGGGGACCCCGACGACGCAGACGATGCGGCGCAAGACGGGCTGCTCTCGGCGCTCGTGAAGCTCGAACAGTACGATCCCCGGCGCCCGTTCGGTCCCTGGCTGCTGCGGATCGTCGCGAACGCCGCGACCGACCGGCGCCGCCGCCGCAAGGTGCGGCAAGCCGAACCACTTGACCCCGCGCTCGCGGCGGGCGGCCCGCGCCCCGACACTGTCGCCGAGCGGCGCGAGCTGTCGGAGCAGCTGCGCCGGGCGCTGGCGGAGCTGCCCGAGCGGCGCCGGATTGCCGTAGTGTTGTTCGACGTGGAGGGGTACGCCCACGCCGAAATCGCCCACATCCTCGGCATCCCCGAGGGCACCGTGCGGTCCGAGGTGTTCCACGCGCGCCGCCGGCTGCGTGTATTGCTGGGGGATTGGAAGGAGCAGTAGCGATGACATACGAACCGATGCCGTTCGATCACCGCCCGGATGCAGTGCTCGGGGCCGCGCTGAGGCAGGCCCTCGACCCTGGGGATGAGGCGGCGTTCGTCGCACGGGTGCTCGCGCGCGCGGACCAGGCGCGGGCGACGGCCGCCTCGTGGGCCGCCGTCCTCGCCCGCTGGGCGGGTGCCGGCATCGCGGCGGCGATCGTGATCGCGCTGGGGGCGGGCTACCTCGTCGGGCGGATCGCGTCCGGCCCGGCCGGGCGCCCCTCTGTCACCGAGGCGCTGATCGCGCCGCCCACGCAGGCTCCGGTGGTCGACGTTGTCCTGGCCTCCGTCCTCGAACGGTAGAGTAAGGCAAGCGCGCCATCATGCTGAATCGTTCCACAACCTGGGCCGTAGTGCTGCTGGTGGCCACGTTCGGGGCCGGCGTCGTCGTGGGTGTCGGTGGCCGAGCGATCTGGGCCCGCTACGCCGAAGCCGCCGCGCCCGAGAGACCCCGGGGACCGGACCGCCTGGTCACCGAGCTCGACCACCTGCTGCGCCTCACGCCGGCCCAGCGCGACACGATCCACACCATCCTGCAGCGTCGTTGGGCGCGAATGAGCAATGTGTGGGAAACGGTCCGCCCCCGGTTTGACTCGATGAGGGCCGAACTCGATTCGGAGGTCCTGGGCCAGCTCAGGCCGGACCAGCAGGTGAAGTACCGCGACCACATGGCCCGGCGTCGGCATCAAAAGGACAAGGCCGACTCCGGAGGGAGGAGGCCATGAGGGTAGAGACGTTGGCCGTATCCGCGGCGCTCGCGCTCGGCGTGCCGCCGGCGCTCGCCGGCCAGCGGCTCGAGGTGACGCTCCCCGAGGCCGTGCGGCGCGCGCTCGACGTACAGCCGGCCATGGTCCAGGCCCGAGGCGACCAGCGGAACGCCGGAGCCGGCCAGCGGGCCGCGTTCGGCGCGTTCTTGCCGACGATCACCGCAGGGGGCTCATCGAATCTGGCATCGGCGAACCGCTACAATTCATTGACGGGGCAGATCGTGACGGTGCCGTCGAACACATCGTACTCGGGTTCGCTGACGCTGAGCTACGACCTGTTCGATGGCTTCCGACGCTTTGCCAACAGAAGCGCCGCGTCCGCCACGCTGGACGCCGCCGACGCCGAGGTCGTCAACCAGCGGGCCCAGGTCACCGCCGCCACCCAGCAGCTCTTCTTCACCGCGCTCGCAAACGAGGAGCTCGTGCGCGTGGCCGAAGCGCAGGTCCAGCGCGCCAAGGAAGAGCGCCAGATCGCGGTCAACAAATTCCAGGCCGGCGCCGCGACGCGCTCCGACACGCTCACGGCTACGGTAGACCTTGGCAACGCGCAGCTCGCGCTGCTCCAGGCGCAGGCCAACCTCGCCACCGCCGAGGCCAACCTGGGGCGCCAGGTGGGCGTGGACCAGCCGGTGCGCGCTGTCCCCGATACGACGTTCCCGTCGGTCCCCGACACCGCCGCGCTCCGCACCGAGGCGCTCGAGTCCTCGCCTCAGGTACGGCAGGCGGAGGCGATGGCCCGCGCCGCCGGAGCCCAGGTCGGTGTCGCGCGCTCGGCTTATTGGCCCACCTTCTCGGTTTCGTACGCGAACGGCTACACAGGGCTCGACAGCCTGGGTCGTCTGGGCGTGGTGCCCTGGTCCACTACCCAGAGTTACCTCAACAACTGGGCGCTCCGGTTCTCCCTCAGCTGGACGCTGTTCAACGGCTTCTCCCGCGAGGCCAACCAGGTGTCCGCCTCGGTGCAGCGGGACGTCGCGCAAACCCAGGCGGCGGACGCACGCCGGCAGGTGAACGCCCAACTGACGCAGCAGCTCGCGGCACTCTCCACCGCGTACGCGCAGATCGGGATCGCCCGCGCCAACGTCGCCGCGGCGACGGAAGCGTTGCGCGTGCAGCAAGAACGCTATCGGTTGGGTGCCGCCACGCTGCTCGACGAGCTCACGGCCGAGGCCAACCTGACCCAGGCCGAGGTGAACCAGGTCCAGGCCCGATACAACTATCTGATCGCCCGAGCCCAGCTCGAGGCGCTTGTGGGGCACTCACTGTGACCAGCGCGGAGGCGATGACCTTCCGGACCGGCGACACGCCGCTCCCCGAGATCGTGATCCTGACTCACAAGCTGACGCGGGACTACGACATGGGCGGCGAGGTCGTACACGCACTGCGCGGCGTGGAGATCCAGATCGCCCGGAACGAGTTCGTCGCCGTCATGGGTCCGTCGGGATCGGGCAAGTCCACGCTCATGAACCTCGTCGGCTGCCTCGATACGCCTACCGCCGGCGAGTACTGGCTGAACGGGCAAAAGGTCAGCGACCTGTCGGACGACGAGCTGGCGCGAATTCGCAACAAAGAGATCGGCTTCGTGTTCCAGACGTTCAACCTGCTCCCGCGGGCGAACGCACTGCACAACGTCGAGCTGCCGCTGATCTACGCCGGCATGCCGGCCAAGGAGCGGCGGGACAAGGCGGCGCGAGCCCTCGAGCACGTGGGGCTCGGCGACCGCATGGAGCACAGGCCGAACGAGTTGTCGGGCGGCCAGCGCCAGCGCGTCGCGATCGCACGCGCGCTCGTGAACGATCCTTCGATCCTGCTCGCGGACGAGCCGACCGGGAATCTCGACTCGGCCACTGGCGCGGAGATCATGAAGCTGTTCGAAGAACTCCACCACTCGGGCCAAACCATCGTGCTCGTGACCCACGAGCAGGACATCGCCGCGCATGCGTTCCGCCAGATCCACCTGCGGGACGGGCTCGTCGAGCGCGACCAGAAGACCAGAGGCTGACCGTGAAGCGCTATCCCCCGGCCACGCGCGCGGCATTGCTCGTTGGCCTCGCTGCCTGCACCAAGGCGGAGTCGGCGCCGCTGTACGAGAAGGTCCCGGTCGAGCGGCGCGACATCACCGTGGCGGCCACCGCCCCGGGCGTGATCCAGCCGCTGCTCACGTTGAGCGTGAAATCGAAGGCGTGGGGCGAGATCCTCGCGCTGCCGGTCCAAACGGGGGATGAGGTGCAGAAGGGCCAGCTGCTGGCCAAGATCGACCCGCGAATTCCTCGAGATAACCTGAGCCAGGCCCAGGCCAATCTCGACAAGGCGCGGGCACAGCTCGAGAATGCCACCGCGCAGCTCAAGCGCAGCGAGGCCCTCTACCAGAGCCAGGCGATCGCGGAGACGGATTACGAGTCCGCGAAGCTCGCTTACGCGACGGCTGCGTCAGCCGTCGCCACGGCGGAGGCGAACCTCCAGACCGCCAAGGACGCGATGGAAGACACGCAGGTCCGGGCGCCGATCACCGGCACGGTCCTCGAGCTGGACGCGGTGCTTCACACTGTGATCTCGAGCCCCAATCTCGGCGGCGGCACGGTCATCTTGAAGATGGCCAACCTCGACACCGTTCAGGATTCAACGCTCGTCAATGAAACCGACGTCGGCAAACTGCAGCCCGGGATGCCGGCGGCGGTCACGGTGGACGCATATCCCGACCGCCAGTTCGACGGCCGCGTCGTGAAGATCAAGCCGCAGGCGCAGGTGGTTCAGAACGCCACCGTGTTTCCGGTGCTCGTCGGCATCCCGAACCCCGGGCACCTGCTCAAGCCGGGGATGAACACCCAGGTCGAGATTCGCACCGGCCAACGCCAGGGGGTGCTGGCGGTGCCGAACGCCGCGTTGCGGACGCAGCGCGACGTCCCCGCAGCGGCGAGCGTGCTGGGCCTCGACCCCGACGTCGTCCAGCAGCAGGTCGCCGCCGTGCCGGTGGCGCCGCGGGCCGGCGGCGACACGACTGCCGGCGCCGACAGCGGCAAGGCGCGCGCCGGCAAAGCGGAGAATGGCGGAGCGAGGCGCAGGCAGTCCCAGGGCGGTTCGACCGGCCGGCAGACCAGAAACGCCTCGCCCAGGAGCTACATCGTGTTCGCGCTGCGGGGCGGCAAGCCGGTGCCGGTCCCGATCAAGACGGGGCTCACCGACCAGGACTATATCGAGGTGACGAGCGGCCTGACCGAAAAGGACACCGTCCTCGTGCTGCCGAGTGCGTCGCTCGTACAGTCGCAGCAGCAATTCAAGCAGCGCTTCCAGAACGTGACCGGCGGCGGGCTGCCTGGTCTGCGGCAGCAACAGCCGCAGAGCGCTACGTCGAGATAGAGAGGCTAACCGTGAAGCGCTATCTCCCGGTCGCGCCCGCCGCCTTGCTGGTCGGCCTCGCGGCCTGCAGCAAGGTGCAGTCCGCGCCGCCCTACTCCACGATCCCCGTCCAGCGCCGCGACATCGTCGTCACGGCGACCGCCTCCGGCGCGATCCAGCCAATGCTAACGTTGAGCGTGAAGTCGAAGGCCTCGGGGGAGATCCTCGAAATGCCCGTCCAGACCGGGGACGAGGTCAAGAAGGGCCAGCTGCTGGCGAAGATCGACCCCCGAATTCCGCACAACAATCTGACTCAGGCCCAGGCGAACCTCAACGTTGCCCAGGCACAACTAGAGAATGCCAGCGCTCAGCTCAAGCGCAGCGAGGCGCTTTATCAGAGCAACTCCATCACCGAGGCCGACTACGAGGCCGCGAAGCTCGCCTACGCGACGGCCAAGTCGGCGGTGGTCACGGCCGAGGCGAGCCTCCAGACGGCCAAAGACGCGATGGAAGACACGCAGGTCCGGGCGCCGAGCACGGGCACCATCCTCGAGCTGGACGCCGTGCTCGGGACGGTGATCTCGAGCCCGACGAACGACGTGGGCGGCGGCACGGTCATCCTGAAGATCGCGAACCTGGACACGGTCCAGGTCTCGGCGCTCGTGGACGAGACCGACGTCGGCAAGGTGCAGCCCGGACAGCCGGTGACCATCACTGTGGACGCCTATCCGAACCGCCGGTTCGACGGTCGGGTATTGAAGATCGAGCCGCAGGCGCAGGTGACTCAGAATGTCACCATGTTCCCGGTCGACGTGAACATTCTCAACCCGGAGCACCTCCTCAAACCGGGGATGAACACCGAGGTCGAGATCCACATCGGCCAGCGCCAGGCGGTGCTGGCGGTGCCCAACGCCGCGCTGCGGACGCCGCGGGACTTCGCCTCGGCGGCGAGCGTACTCGGCCTCGATCCCAACGTGGTGCAGCAGCAAGTCGCCGCGGCGCAGACGGCGGAGGCGGCGCCGCGGACGGGAGGGGATACGACCGTCGGAGACGGAAGCAAGCTCCACGCGGCCGAGCCGCGCAAGGGAGGGACGACGTTCACGACCCGCGACGGGCGTGCTCAGTCGCAGACTGGGACCGCGACGGGAGGCCCAGCGCTGGGCCCGGCCGCCGGCAACTACATCGTGTTCGCCCTGCGGGGCGGCAAGATCGCGCCGGTCCCCATCAGGACGGGGCTCACCGATCAGGACTACATCGAAGTGACGAGCGGCCTGACGGACCAGGACACGGTGCTCGTGCTCTCGAGTAGCACGCCGCGGTAACCATGCTGCTCGGCGAGATCATTGCGGTGGCCCTCGAAGCGCTGCGGGCGAACAAGCTCCGCTCGCTGCTCACCATGCTGGGCATCATCATCGGGGTGGGCGCGGTCATCACGATGATCGCGCTGGGATCGGGTGCGCAGAAGTCCGTGCAGGACCGGATCCAGGCGCTCGGCCCCACGTTGCTGAGCGTGTACCCGGGCCAGAGTTTCATGCGGGGCGTCGCGAGCGGATCCCGCGTCAGCCTCACGCTGGACGACGACACCGCGCTCGCGAACAACGCCCGGTACGCGAGCGCCGTCGTGCCCGAGCTGAGCAGCAACCTTCAGGTCCAGAAGGGCAACGATAACGTCAACGTGAACATCGTGGGCACGACGCCGGCGTACGTATCGGTCCATAACTACACGATCACCGCGGGCCGCATGTTCACCGCGGGTGACGACGCGGCGCGGCGGCGCGTGGCGGTCATCGGGGCCGCGATCCCCCCGATGCTCAACTCGAACCGTGACGCGCTGATCGGCCAGGAGATCCTGATCCGCGGCATCTCGTTCGAGATCGTCGGCGTGCTCTCGGAGAAGGGCTCGCAGGGCTCGTTCTTCAACCCGGACGAGCAGATCCTCATCCCCCTCCAGACGGCGCGCTACCGGGTCATCGGCACCGACCGATTGCGGAGCATCACCGTGGAGGCGCAGGACCTGAATTCCATGAACCTGGCGATGATCGAGATCGAGCGGGTGCTGCGGCGGCAGCATAAGATCCGGCCGGGCCAGGACAACGACTTCCAGATCCGCAATCAGACAGACATTCTCGCGACGTTCCAGCAGACGACGGAGACGTTCAAGTACCTGCTGGCCGGCATCGCCGCCGTCAGCCTGCTCGTCGGCGGCATCGGCATCATGAACATCATGCTCGTCTCGGTCACCGAGCGCACCCGCGAGATCGGGGTCCGCAAGGCGCTCGGCGCGACGCGCTTCAACATCCTGTTTCAGTTCCTGGTCGAGGCGCTGGTGCTCTGCCTCGTGGGCGGGACGATCGGCGTGCTCATCGGCGCGCTGGGCGCCGTGTTGATCTCCAAGCTGGCGCAATGGAACACGCTCATCTCGCCGCTCGCCATCCTGCTCGCGTTCTTGTTCAGCGCGGCCGTCGGGCTGTTCTTCGGGATCTGGCCGGCGCGACGGGCGGCGAGCCTCGATCCGATCATCGCACTGCGATACGAATAGAGTGCGGAATGCGGAGTGCGGAGTGCGGAATGTACGAGCCGGCTGACGATTCGTAGGCGAGGGTTCGAAGCCGGTCCATCCATTCCGCACTCCGCACTCCGCACTCCGCACTTATGTTTCACCCATGCTCTCCCTGCTCCTCACCCTCCAGTCTCCCCCCGCCGATCCCCCTCACAGCTACGACGGCCTCGCCAGACAGCTCGCCGTCGCGATCCCCCGCATCGAGGCGAGCGTGACCGTGGACGGCGTGCTCGACGAGCCGGTCTGGCTGAGCGCTGCGCGGCTCGTCGGATTCTCGCAGTATCGCCCCGTGGACGGGCGGCCCGCGACAGATTCGACCCAGGTGCTGGTCTGGTACGCGCCCGATGCGGTCTACTTCGGAATCCGCGCCTACGAGGCGCACGGCAAGGTCGTGCGCGCCACGCTGGCCGATCGGGACAACATCGACGCCGACGACCGCATCCAGATCCTCCTCGACACCTATGACGACCACCGCCGCGCGCTCCTCTTCGCCGTCAATCCGCTCGGAGTACAGGAGGACGGCGTGTGGAGTGACGGATTCGAGGCCTCCGCCGGCGGCCCGCAGGCGGGTGGCCGGTTCGACGCGGTCATCGACCTCAATCCCGACTACGTATACGAGTCGCGCGGCCGGCTCACGGACTTCGGCTACGAGGTCGAAGTTCGCATTCCCTTCAAGTCGCTGCGCTACCAGTCGAGCGACCCGCAGAATTGGGGGGTGCAGGTCGTGCGTGAAACCCAGCACACGGGGTCCGAAGACACTTGGGCTCCCGCTGTTCGCGCCAGCGCGAGCTTTCTGATCCAGTCCGGCACCCTCGTCGGGCTCACGCGACTCCATCGTGGTCTGGTGATGGATGCGACGCCCGAGTTCACCACCAAGGTGAACGGCGCGCCCGGGACACTCGCCTACGTCTACAAAGGCGAGCCTGACCTGGGCGGGACGCTGCGGTGGGGCATCACCCAAAACCTGAGCCTCAACGCGACGGCGAACCCCGACTTTTCCCAGGTAGAGGCCGACGTCGGCCAGGTGACGGCGAACCAGCGCTTCCCGCTGTTCTTCCCCGAGAAGCGGCCGTTCTTTCTCGAAGGACTCGAGCAATACGACACGCCGAACCGGCTGATCTATACGCGCCGCGTCGGGCAGCCCGTCGCGGGCGGCAAGCTGACGGGAAAGGTGGGCGCGACGAACATCGCCTACCTGACGGCCGTGGACGACCGGGGCCAGTCGGCCACGGGCGACAACCCCATCTACAACCTCCTGCGACTGCGGCGCGACCTGGGCGCGAGCTCCACCGCCGGACTCGTCTACACCGACCGAACGGACGGCGACGCATACAACCGCGTCTTCGGCACGGACCTGCGGGTCGTGTGGCGCAAGATCTGGTTCTCGCAGGCGCAGCTCGTCGGGGCCTGGACACGAGACGCGGCCGCCGCGCGCGCCGGCACGCTCTGGGACCTCACCATGTACGACCGTACCGGACGGGCATACGGCAATCACGGCGAGATCCAGGGCGTGAGCCCCGATTTCGTGGCCGCGGCGGGCTTCGTGCCGCGGACGAACTACGTGCAGATGACCATCTATAACCGGTTCAGCTGGTACGGACGGCCGGGAGACCTCGTGGATCAAGTGTCCACGTTCGTCGGGCTGACGCCGCTCTGGCGTTACGACGATTTCTTGCACCTGCGCAGCACGATCGAGGGAGGGATCCAAGACACCTGGACCGCGAACCTGCGCGGAGGATGGGGCATCACGGTCAACCTGAGCGACCTCGAGCAGCGCTTCGACTCGGGCGCCTACACGGGATATGCGACGGACAGCGCCGGGACGCCCTTCGCCCTGCCGCATGGCCTCTACAACCTGCTCGGCGGAGACGTCGGCGTCACGACGCCGAACCGAGCGCTGACCGCGGCCGCGGACGCGGGTTACAGCGCGGTGCCGATCTTTGCAGAAGGCGCGGCGGGCCGCCAGCTCGCCACGCAGATGACGCTCACGTGGCGGCCCACGCAGGCGGTGCGGGTCGAGGGGCTGTGGACCCACCAGCGCATCACCCGAGCGCGCGACGGCAGCCGCTTCTCGATCGCTAACATCCCACGGCTCAAGCTCGAGTACCAACTGACCCGCTACATTTTCTTCCGCTACGTGGGGCAGTACTTCGCCCAGCAGCGCGAAGCCCTCGAGGACCCACGCACCGGCTTAGCGCTCGTGCTCGACTCCTCCGCCACCGCGCGGCTCGGGCCGGCGGGCGGCGCCGCGACGAACGAGCTCCGCTCCGACTTCCTCTTCTCCTACAGGCCCACGCCCGGGACGGTGCTCTTCTTCGGCTACGGCGCGTCGCTGACCGAGCCCGATGCGTTCCGGTTCCAGAACCTGCGGCGGACCTCGGACGGGTTCTTCTTGAAGGCGAGCTACCTGTTCCGGATGTGAGGGTCCCCATGTCCGGCGCCGCCACGCTCGAAGAGCCGGTCGCCGACGAAACCGGCGTCAGGGAGCGTCGCTACGTGCTGGCGATGATCAGGGCGCGTTGGGGATTGCTCGCATTCGGCGTGGCGCTGCTCGCTGTGGTACGGCTCGTCGGACTCGTGTCCCTCCCGTGGCTCTTCATCGCCGGGTTCGGGGTCGGCTGCGCCGGCCTGAACTACGCGACGTACCGCATCGCCCGCAGGATGCCGTTCCGACCCCCGCACGTCTCGCTCAACACGGCCGTGGGCGCGGGCGTAGTCTCGGCCCTGCTCTTCGCCCTCGGCCCCACCGGGCACCTCCTGTACGTGGCCTACATCATCACCCCCCTGCAGGCCGCGCTGTACCTCGGTCGCGCCGAGGCGTGGCAGACGCTGGCACTCAACCTCACGGGGTTCGGGCTGGTCGCCGCGATCCGCTCGGTTGGGGGTGAGTGGAGCTGGAGCGTGTTTGCAGAGGAGTCGCTGCTTCTCGCCTTCGCCGGCGCGGCCCTGATCCCGATGCTCGCGCGCATCCAGGACCGGTTGCGGGCGACGCGCGAGACGCTAGGGCAGGTGGAGCGGGGAGACCTCACCGCCCTAGTCCGGGACCGGGAGAGCGACGAGCTGGGCTTCCTGGGAGTGAGCGTGAATCGCACCACCGCCACCGTCGCGGACGTCGTGCGCCGGGTCCAGCGGCAGGCCCAGGAGCTTGCCGCGATGGCACAGCAGGTCGCGGCGTCGGCGGAGCAGCTGCACGCGGCGTCCCAGGAGATCTCCGCCACCGCGCAGCAGTTCTCCGAGGGCGCGGAGCGGCAGCGCCAGCTCATCGGGCGTGGGCGCGAAGACTCCGAGGCGGCGGCGACCGTGGCATCCCGGCTCCACGATCGCGCGCAGGAGGCCGAGCGACAGATCGGCGCCGTGGCACAGCAGGCGCGGCGCCACGGCGTAGAGATCGCCCGGGCGAGCGACCTGCTGGTCACGTTGGTGACGCACCTGGACCAGGTCTCGGCCGCGGCGGGCACGCTCGAGCAGGGATCGCGGGAGATCGGGAAGCTCGTCGACGGCATCACGCGCATCGCGAGTCAGACCGACTTGCTCGCTCTCAACGCCGCCATCGAGGCGGCGCGGGCCGGCCCGCACGGGCTCGGGTTCCGCGTGGTCGCGGACGAAGTGCGCAAGCTGTCCGAGCAGAGCACTCGCTCGGCCGAGGAGGTGCGGGCCCGGGTGCGGCAGATCCAGGAGCGGATCACGCAAGTCGTCGGCGCGACGGATCAGGGGCGCCAGGCGGCCCAGGGTGTGGGCCTCGCGTCGACCGCGGTGCGGCAGGCACTGGACGCGATCTTCGCGGACTTGAACGCGACCGCCCAGGTCGCCACGGCGTTCGCCGGGGAGACGGAGGGGCAGGCGCGGCGGATGCACGAGGTCGTCCGGGGCATGCAGGAGCTCGCCGAAATCGCCGCCGCCGCCGCCCAAGGCGCGGAGCAGGCTTCCGCGGCGACGGCGGAGCAGATCGCGTCGCTGGGCGAGCTCACTGCGACTTCCCAGCACCTCTCGGTCGCGGCGGCGAAGCTTACGGAGACGATTCGGCGGTTCAACGTGGACGGGAGGGCGTGACTGAGACCTCTGACCTCAGACGTCAGACGTTGTCGATGTCTGACTGTCTGACGTCTGATGTCTGACGCGGTCACCACCCCCGCAAGAGCGGCGCGTCCGCGTAATCCCACAGCAAGAACGCGATGAGCCGCGGGTGCCGCGGCTCCGGGCCGACGGCCGGGAGCTCGGCGCCAAGCGATGCGGCGACGTGGCCCAGCCGGGAGAGCTGGACCCACGCCTGCGGGTAGAGCGACAGCGTGCGCTCGCCCTCGGTCGGGACGGTCCAGCCCGCCTCGAGCATCGGCACCACCCTGCCGACCGCTCGACCCAGACCCAGCCTGTAGGAGAGCGCCGTGATCCCGTCGGCCTCTTCCCACGTGCCGACCACTTC
>QHVD01000081.1 GCA_003222235.1 Gemmatimonadota bacterium
GGGGGACAGGGGGTGAGGACCCACGCCGCCAAGCAAGGCGCGGACGTCTCCTCCCGCCGCGCGTTTGCGGACCGTGAGGCGAGCGGTATACTAGGTCCCCGCGGATGTGTACAGATGTGCATGCTGTCGTTCCTCGCCGCGGAGGTCCTATGGCTCGTCCCCGTCTCGCAGCGCTCGTGGGTCCTCGCCTCCTCTTGATCCTGGCAATCGCCGGCGCCCCCGCACCGGGGCACGGGCAGAGCGAGGTGTCGACGTTCCAGCTCGCCGCCATCGCTGGAACCGTGAGCGATGCCGCGACTCACGAGCCTCTCGCCGACGTGCGGATACAGCTCGAGGGCACGAAGCTCGGAGCACTCAGCGGCATCGATGGGCGGTATCGCATCGCCGCCGTGCCGCCCGGGGCGTACGCCTTGAGCGCGCGGCGGCTCGGCTATGTGAAGGCGACGGAGCAGGTGGCCGTGCCCGACTCCGGCACGATGACGGTCGATTTCGCCTTGGAGAAGTCCGCAACCACGCTCGACGAGATCGTCGTCACGGGAACTCCGCAGGAGCAGACGCGGCGGCCGCTCGGCAACGCCCTCGGCAAGGTCAGAGTATCCGACGTCGTGGAGGTGGCGCCGCCCCCCAATGTGCAGCAGCTGCTGAACATGGTCCCCGGCGTGCGGGTGCAGTCGGCCGGTGGGGATGTCGGCTCGGGTGGGAACACGCGCGTGCGCGGGGCGAGCAGCATGACGCTCGCGTCCGAGCCGCTCGTCTACATCGACGGCGTGCGCGTCAACAACGCGGCGGCCGACGCGGGGGGCGTCCCCGGCGTCGGCAGCGTGGGCGTGGACGCTCGCTATCCGCCCTCCCGGATCAACGACGTCAATCCCGACGAGATCGCGAGCATCGAGATGATCAAGGGCCCCGCGGCGGCGACGCTGTACGGCACGGAGGCCTCGAACGGCGTGATCAACATCATCACGAAGCGCGGGACCCGCGGCCGCCCCAGGGTCTCGTTCCAGGTCAAGCAAGGCGCCAACTGGCTTCCCGATCCGGCCAACCTCTTCCAGCACTCGTATTACAAGAGCGCCGCGGGCGACATCGTGGACGCCGACGTGCTGGGGCACGACCGGAACGTCGGCTTCCCGGTGAGCTACTACGGATCGTGTCCGAAGCCGTACCAGCAGTCGGGAGACATGTGCAAGGGCACGCCGTTCTCCGTCGGCTATGCCCGGTCGTACGAAGCGTCGATTGCGGGCGGGAACGAGGCGCTGAGCTATTACTTCTTTGGTGGGTGGGACCGCGACGAAGGCGCGGTGGATTACAACTGGCGGAACCGGCTGAATGGCCGCGCCAACGTCACCTACACACCGAGCGCGAAGATCACAATGGATTTCGGGCTGGGGTACAGGCGGAGCAAGCTGCGGTCGGCCGGCGCCCAGCAACCCATCACGACGGGGATCATCTGGTCGTGCCCGTCGCCCGGGTGCGAGCCGGGACGCAACCTCCCCAACGGGTTGGACGGCCCGTACCGCGGCTACCTGCTGTACGTGCCCGAGGTCTACGAGGACAATATCCAGGGGTACGAGGACCTCGACCGCACCACCCTCACCACCACGCTGCGCCACAAGCCGGTGAGCTGGTTCACGCACCGGCTCACGGTGGGCGGAGACTTCACCGATCAGGAGCTCTCCGATCTCTGGAAGAAGATTTCGACCGTGGGGAGTCTCTTCCCGAGCGGCCGCCGCGATATCGAGACGACTCGTACCTCCTATGTGAGCGCTGACTACGCAGCAACGGCGAGCGCGCGGCCGTTCCAGGCGGTCGGGCTCGAGACGGCATTCGGCTTTCAGTACTACCGCAAGCAGAACGTCGCCGTGTACGCTCACGGAGAGACGTTCCCGGTGAGCGATCTCGAGACGATCAGTGCCGGAGCGCTGAAGACCTCTCAGGAGAACTTCCTCGAGAACAAGACGGTCGGCCTCTACGTGCAGGAGCAGGCGGCGTGGAACGACCGGTTCTATCTCACGGCAGGCCTGCGCGGCGACGACAACAGCGCCTTCGGCAAGAGCTACAAGGCCGCATACTACCCGAAATTCAGCGTCTCCTGGGTGGTGAGCGACGAGCCGTTCTTCGCGCGCTTGCCGTTCGTCAGCTCGCTCAAGCTCCGCAGCGCATGGGGGAAGGCCGGCCAGCAGCCGGATGCCTTCGCGGCGCTGCGGACCTACACGCCTGAAACGGGCGCGAACGGCACTCCCACGCTGACCCCGCAGAACCTGGGGAACCCCGACCTGAAGCCCGAGGTCGGGCAGGAGCTCGAGGTCGGATTCGACGCCTCCCTCTTCTCCGAGCGCATTGGGCTCGAGCTCACCTGGTACAACAAGAAGACGAAGGACGCGCTGGTCCAGGTCCCGGCGCTCCCGTCGCTCGGCTTCCCCGGCGTCCAGTACCGCAACATCGGCGAGGTCGACAACCGCGGAGTGGAAGTCGGCCTGAACGCGGACCTGTTCCGGTCCCCCCGCACCGGTCTGAACGTCGGCGTCAAGTTCTCGCACAACACCAACGAGGTGGTCACCCTCGGCGGCGCATCGTCACTCGTCATGAACGCGACGTACGGCCAGTATCACGTGCCGGGCTTCCCGCTGGGGAGCATCTTCCAGCGGCGCGTGCTGTCGGCCGACATTGACAGCAGCGGTGCCACGCGGAAAGCCATCAACATGATGTGCGAGAGCGGCGCGCTGGTTCCCGGCACGAACTTCTCGCGGGGCGGCGGGCCGGCCGTACCATGCAGCACCGCACCCGCCGTGTACTGGGGGAATCCGCTGCCGGCGTGGGAGGGATCGGCCACGGCCACGCTGACGCTGTTCAAGAACCTCCAGCTCTTCGGCCTGGTCGACTTCCTGAGCGGGAACACCATCCTGAGCGGAGACATTCGCGCCTCGCTGATGTCGTTCCGGAATCAGCGGGCGATTATCGAAGCCACCGATCCGATCCTCCTGGCCTACGACATCCTCGACACCCGGCGCCAGCCCGGGATCGTCAAAGGCGGCTTCGCCAAGCTGCGCGAGATCTCGGCGACGTACACGCTGCCGGAGTCGTGGCTCCGGGGCCGCGGCGTCTCACGTGTGTCGCTCACGCTCTCGGCGCAGAACTTCTGGACCATCTGGGTACAGCAGCGCTCGGATTTCGGCGTCAAGTTGACCGATCCCGAGATCCGCAACAGCGCCGGAACCGGGTCCGACCCGGGGGGCTTGCTCGGCTACAACCAGGAGGGCTGGCCGCAACTGCGCCGTGTCCTCTTCACAACGCGGGTGACCCTATGAACACAAGCTCCCTGATCTCGATCTCCTCCCAGGCGCGCGGGGTGTGCCGTCGGCGTGGCGTGGGAGCGATCCTGCTCGCGCTCTGCTGCACGGCGCTGGCGTGCGACTTCGGCGACATTCTGAGCGTGCACGTTCCCGGTCGGGTGCAGGAGGGGGCGCTGAACGATCCCAGGCTCGCGCCCACTCTGGCCGCCAGCGTGGTCGCGGACCTGGAGTGCGCGTGGAACAACTACGTGGCCGCCGCTGCGCTCATTGGCGATGAGTTCGTCCAAGCATCGGGCAACTTGAACCAACGCAACTGGGCATCGCGGCGGATCACAGCCGATGATGCGACGATGGCGCAGGGCAGCTGCCGCCAGCCCTACGGCATCTACACGCCGCTGCAGACGGCGCGCTTCCAGGCCGAGGACATCTTCAAGCGGCTCGAAGGCTTCACCGACGCCCAGGTCCCCGGCAGGATCGCGCTCGAGGCACAGGTTCGGGCCTACGGCGCCTTCGCGCTGGTCGCGCTGGCCGAAGG
>QHVD01000082.1 GCA_003222235.1 Gemmatimonadota bacterium
CGCGATCGCCGACGAGTTCACAACCGCCGGCCCCATCTACGCGCGCTATCTCCTCCCCATGGCGGCGATCGGTCCGGTCGCGTCCACCGTGGGCGCTCTCGCGTTCGGCGTCCGGAGCAGCCTCTCCACACTGGGCGAGACCTATCCGGTGTCTGTGAGCGATGCGCTGACGAGCGGGGTGCTCGAATACGGGCTCAACCTGCTCGCTGTCTACGCGCTCGCGCTGGTCATCGAGTTCCTCGCCCCGGCGTTCGGCAGCCAGGCGAATCGGGTCCAGGCCCTGAAGGTCGCCGCGTACGGCAGCACGCCGTACTGGCTCGGCGGGGCGCTGGCCCTGTTCCCGAAGCTCGCGCCGATCGGTACGCTGGCCGGCCTCTACAGCGTCTGGCTGTTCGCCCTCGGCGTGCCCGTAGTGATGAAGGCGCCGCGGGACAAGGCCGTCGCGTACTTGGTGCTCGTGAGCGTCGGCGGGATCATCATCGGCCTCCTGATGGGCGCCCTGTCGCAGCTCTTCGTCGGGCGGTAGGGCGACGGGCGCTCGGGTCCGCGGCTAAAGCCGCGACTCGGCATCTCCCCGCTGAAGCGGGGCATCGCACTCCACAGGTCTCGCGGCCGGCAACTGAAGACCGCTTGCGGCTTGGCGTCTTGCAACTGCTCTGAAGACTGCGGGGCTAAACCCTGGTCTCGCCAGGCGTACTAGGGCCGCTCCCTGAAGGCGGCCCGCGCGACGCCCCCCTCCCGCGCGAGCAGCCGCGCGGCGACAGCGAGCCCGGCCACGGCGAACGCCGCGAGCGCGGCGAAATCCAGCAGCACGGGCAGCTCCCCTCCGTACCCCGCGCCCATCCACTCCGCGAGCAGCGCGTGCTTCAAGAGATCGACTCCGTACGCCAGCGGATTGACGTACACCAGCGCCTGCAGCGCCGGGCCGAGGCGGCGCACCGGGTAGAGCGCGCCCGAGCGCGCCGAGCGCGAGACTCGAGACCGCGAGCGCGGCGAGCGCGAGCAGCAGGCCGGCCCCGCCGGGCCACAACCGCACCGCGGGCAGGAGGATCACCCCGACGACGAGGGCCTGGGCCGTCCCGAGCCCCGTGGCGCCCAAGGCCTTGCCCAGCGTGATCGTGCTGCGCCGGATCGGGGCCACGAGCAGCATCCGCAGCACCCCCGCATCCCGGTCGGTCACCGTGGACAGCGACGCGAGCAGCGAGCCAAACATCACGACCATGCCGAGCAGCCCGGGCGCCATGTAGCGCCGGTAGTCGAGCTCGTCGCCTCCCGTGAACACCGTCGCAAACCCGGCGCCGGCGAAGATCAGCCAGATGAACGGGCGCGCGATGGAGGACAGCGCCCGGCCCCGCTGGCGGGCGAACCGGACGAATTCCCGGACCACGATGCCGTAGACGGCGCCCATCGCTAACTCGCGCCGGCCTCGGCCAGGGGGTGGCCCGTGCGGGCGAGGAATACGCCCTCGAGGGAGCTGACCGCCGCTTCCCGTTTCAACTCCGCCGGCGGGCCCAGCGCGACGAGGCGCCCGCGGTCGAGCACCGCCACGCGGTCGCAGGGCTCGGCCTCCTCGACATAGTGAGTCGTGAGAAACACGGTGAGTCCGAGCGACTGCCGCAGCCCGCTGACGACCTCCCACAGGCCGCGCCGCGCGCGGGGATCGAGACCGGCCGTGGGCTCGTCGAGGAAGAGCACTCGGGGCTCGTGCAGAATCCCCCGAGCGATGTCCAGGGCGCGCCGCATCCCTCCGGACAACGTGCGGACGGGATCTCCGCGCCGCTCCAGCAGCGCGAACTGGCGCAGCAGGTACTCGATCCGGGACGCGGCGGCGCGGCCGGGGATGCTCCAGAGCCGGGCGGCGAAGCGAAGGTTTTCTGCGACGGTGAGGTCGCGATCGAGCGTCGTCTCCTGAAACACGAGCCCGATGCCGCGTCGGACCTGGAGATCCTCGCGCACGATGTCGTACCCGGCGACGCTCGCCGCGCCGCGACTCGGGGCCAGCAACGTCGCGAGGATATGAACGGTTGTGGTCTTGCCCGCGCCGTTCGGCCCGAGAAAGCCGAAGAACTCGCCCTCACGCACTTCCAGGTCGAGGGCGTCGAGCGCGCGAATCGAGCCGAAGTCCTTGCCGAGGCCGCGGGCTGCGATCGCGGCGGCGGTCATCCCTTGGCGGCGATGGCCCGCGACGCCGGCGCCGCCCGGTACGCCCACTCCGCAGGCGCCTCGGCCGCCGCGGCCGCCCGCTCCGCCGCGGCCACGGCCTCGTCCACCAGACGGCGCTGCGGCGAGAGCGAGCAGACCGGGTCCGTGACCCCCGCGTCCCCCGCGACCAGGAATGCCTGACAGCGGCAGCCGCCGAAATCCACCGTCTTGCGGGGGCACGAACGGCACGGCTCCGGCATCCAGGCGTCGCCGCGAAACCGGTTGAACGCCTCCGACTCGGACCAGATCCACTCGAGCGGGTGGTCGCGCACGTTGGCGAACTCGAGGGTCGTGATGCGGCCCGCCGCGTGACACGGCCACACCTCGCCGCCGGGCGTGACGGTCATGTACGCCCGGCCCCACCCGCCCATGCACGGCTTGGGGTACTGCTCGTGGTAGTCCGGCAGCACCCAGACGATCTCCAGCTTGTTGCCGAGCCGGGCGCGCTCGCGCTGCACGACCTCCCAGGCGGCATCGAGCTGCGCCTTCGTGGGCATCAACGCGTCCCGGTTGTGGAACGCCCAGCCGTAGAACTGCGTGTTCGCGAGCTCTATACGCTCCGCGCCGAGTGACTCGGCCAGCCGGATCATCGCCTCCACCTGATGCAGGTTCGTGCGGTGCAGCACCACGTTGACCGTGAGCGGGAAGCCGAGCTCCCTGGTATAGTGGTACGCAGCGATCTTGTCGCGGTAGGACGCGGTGCCGGCAATGTGATCGGACAGGCCCGCGTCAGCCGCCTGGACGCTGATCTGCACGTGGTCGAGGCCCGCCTGCTTGAGGGCCGCGAGGCGATCCTTACTGAGTCGGTACGCCGAGGTGATCAGCGAGGAGTACAGCCCCAGCTCGTGCGCCGTGGCGACGAGCGTCTCCAGATCAGGGCGGAGCAGCGGCTCGCCGCCCGACAGGCCCAGTTGCAGCACGCCGAGCGCCCGCGCCTCGCGGAAGACCCGGCACCATTCCTCGGTGGCAAGCTCGCGCTTGAAACGGGCGCCCGCGAAATCGAGCGGATTCGAGCAGTAAGGGCACTGCAGCGGGCAGCGGTAGGTCAGCTCGGCGAGCAACCAGAGTGGCTTGGGGACCATGTGCGGGAATTTAGCGCGGCGGAGCGGAAGGGGTTGGAGGGTAAGAGGGGGGGGCGGGGGGCGCATACGTCACGAGGCCCTTCGCCGCGAGCCCGTCGAGAAACGCCGTCACATCCCCCTCAATTCCCTCCGCACCGTAGCGCTGCTTCAGCGCTTGCACGATTTCGGCGACCGACCGGGTCCCGTCGCACAAGTTCAGGATCGCGGAGCCCGTCTCGTTCAGCGCCACCAGCCCTTCGGGATAAAGGAGCACCTCGCGGTCCCGCACCTCATCCCGTTGCAACCTCGCCTTCGGGGCGATGCGAGGCACCACCGCGGGACCCGGTCGATTCACGCTTCCCACCCCGGAAGAGGCCCTCGTTCGACCGCATCGAGCAGGCACCATAGCACGTCGCACTTGAAGTCCAACGCGGCCACTGCGCGCTCCTGATCGGCGCGCGTCCGGAAGCGCTCGGTCACGAGCGCGATCGCATGCTCGGCGTCGCGCGGCGCCTGGGCGAGGCGGTTCCTGAAGTATTGCAACCCTTCCGGGTCCACCCACGGATAATGGCTCAGGATCGCCGCGAGGCGCTCTTTCACGATCAGGGGCGCGAACAGCTCGGTCAGCGACGCCGCCACGGCCTCGAGCCACGGTCGGGAACGACAGAACTCCACGTAGGCGTCCACAGCGAAGCGCACTCCCGGGAGCAGCCGCCGGTGGCTCACCATTTCTTCCCGGCCGACGCCCATGGCCTCGCCCAGTCGCAGCCACGCCTCGATGCCACCCTCTTCGCCCCCCCCCGCCCCATCGCCCCCCCCATCGCGGCCGTCGTGGTCGACGATGCGCTGGATCCACTTGCGGCGCACTTCCGGCTCCGGACAGTTGGCGAGGATCAGCGCGTCCTTGATCGGGATTTTGACCTGGTAGTAGAACCGATTCGTCACCCAGAGCTGCAGCTCCTCGCGGGACAGCTCGCCGCGGTGCATCCGCTGATTGAAGGGGTGAAGGTGATGATAGCGGCGCTCGAGGACCCCGCGCAGCCGGCGGGTGAACTCGTCCGTCGCCGTCACAGCTCGAACTCCATACCGTCTTCTCCCACTTCGATCCCCGCTGCCTCGACCCGGAGCCGTTCGGCCGAACCCTCGCGGAGGATGGGATTGGTGTTGTTGATGTGCACCAGGACTATCCGCTTGGAACCGACGTTCGGCAGCACCTCGACGCTCCCGCCCGGATCACCTATCGGCAGGTGTCCCATCTCCCGGGCCGTGGGCGCCTCGACGCCCGCGTCCCGCAGCTCGCCGTCCGACCAGAACGTCCCGTCGAAGAGCAGCAGATCCGCACCGGACGCGACGGACCGGACCGCGGTGTCGATCGCGCCCGCCGTGGGAATATAGGCGAGCGTCGCACCCGTCCGCTCGTCGCGCAACCGCAGCCCGACGTCGAATGCGCCGGCCGCTGCGGCACGGGCGTAGCGCGGCGGCCGCCGCGCGACGGGCACGGCCGTGCAGGCGATCCCCAGCGCCTCACCCGCCGCGTCCGCCATCTGGACCGCTCGCCCGTCGGGGAGCGTGCGCACGTCCACGCCGGCGTAGGCCGAGAGGATGCGGTACACCGGCCACTCGGCGCCGAGCAGGGCCGTCACCCCCGCCGCCGCGTACACGACGAGCCGCGACGTCGCTTCCCGCAGCAGCAGCAGACCCAGCGTGTGGTCGATCTCGCCGTCGGTCAGCACGACGGCGCCGATCGGCGTGCCGCGCGAATCCTGGCGGGGCGGCCACAGCACCGGATGCGCCGCGAGTTGCGCGCGCAGGTCGGGCGACGCGTTCAGAAGAATCCAGCGAGCGCCGTCCGCGCTGACCGCCACGGACGACTGCAACGAGCCCACGCCGCGCTCCCGCGCCGCGCGGCAGTTGGGGCAGCCACAGTTCCACTGCGGCACACCACCGCCGGCCGCGGAGCCGAGGATGATCACACGCATCGAAACTTCGAAATTGAAAAGGGGCCGGGTTCGACACCCGGCCCCCCTTCAGCAACTGTGCCAACCTGGTTCAGGCGTTGCCGGCGTAAGCGCCGACTTCCATCCCCAGCTCGACGACCTCAAATTCGGGCTTCGTCCAAGTCATTTCTCGTCCTCCCAGAAACGGTGGTGGTCGGCCGATACCAACCGTCTTGGTTCTTAGCAGACGTCGTGCCAGGGAGAGCGCACCGCAGTCCGCTGTCGCAACCTTTTTATTTACAATGGATTGGCGCGCGCGACTCGGTGTCTCCAAACCTCGCGGTCGACTCCCGTAGTGGGTCATTTCACCCAGCCCCGGGTGCAATCACCCAACCCGCAACCCGAACTTCTTCAAGCGGTAGCGCAGCGTGTCACGCGAGATCCCGAGCCGCTCCGCCGCCTTGGTCTGATTCCCACCTGCTTCGCGCAACGCTTGCTCGAGGATCGACTTTTCCCACTGGGCCAGGTCGATACCTTGCGGCGGCAACCCGGGTGTCGGACCATGGTCAGCTGCACCGACGCCAGCATGGGAAGGGACCGGTAGGCTGGGAGGACCAGGGGGAGGTGGGCTGCCGGGGCTCGTCAGCGACAGGTGCTCGACGTCCAGCGTCGAACCCCGACTCCACAGGACGGCGCGCTCGATGACGTGGCTGAGCTCGCGGATATTCCCCGGCCAGGGGTAGGAGCGCAACAGCTCGCGCGTCGGCGCGCTGATCTCCCGCACCACCTTCCCGTATTTGGCATTGAAGGCTTTCAGGAGCTGCTCGGTGAGGAGCAGCACGTCGTCTCCGCGCTCGCGCAGCGGAGGCACGTCCAGTACGATCACTGCCAGGCGGAAATAGAGATCCTTCCGGAAGCGCTCCTCGCGCACCTCGCGCTCGAGATCGCGGTTCGTGGCGGCCATGATCCGAAGGTCGATCTTGCGCTCGCGCACGCTGCCCACGCGCCGCACCGCGCGCTCCTCGATCGCCCTCAGCAGCTTTCCCTGCACCGACACGTCGACGTCGCCGATCTCGTCGAGGAAGAGAAATCCGCCCTCGGCCGCCTCGACCAGACCGGGCTTGGATTCCTTGGCGTCCGTGAACGCGCCGCGCTCGTAGCCGAAAAGCTCGGCCTCCATGAGCGTGGCCGGTAAGGCGGTGCAGTTGATCTCGATGAACGGCTTCATGGCGCGGAGCCCGGAGGCGTGGATGGCGCGCGCCAGCAGGCCCTTGCCGGTGCCCGTCTCGCCCGTGATGAGCACGGGTGGCGTCTCGTCCAGCGCGGCGATCTGGCGCGCCCGCTCGAGCACCGCGCGGATGGCCGGCGACGCACCCACGAGCCCCGCGAAGCCGACGTCCCGCGTGGCGCGACTGCGGTAATAGGACAACTCTTGCCTCAGCAGCCTGTTCTCGCGCGCGCGGTCGGCCAGGAGCTTCAGCTCCTCCAGGTCCACGGGCTTCTTGACGTAGTCGAATGCGCCGAGCTTCACGGCTTCCACCGCGCCCTCGATCGAGCCGTAGGCGGTGAGCATGATGACCGGGATCCCCGGATCGGACTCGCGGATCCGCCTGAGGAGGTCGAGCCCGCTCATCCCGGGCAGCCGGACGTCGGCGAAGACGACGTCCGGTTGCAGGCTCGCGAGCAGCTCCAGCGCCTCTCCGCGGTGCCCGCCACCTCGGTCTCATAGCCGTGGTCGGCGAGGAAGGCCTTGGCGGACCGGGCCAGGGAGTGCTCATCGTCGACGATCAGCACCGTCGCGCCGCTCATGCGAGGTTCCGCGCGCGCGCGGGGATCGCAGCGGGTGGGCCGGGGGCGGCGGCCGGAGCGGGCGCGGCATCCCCGCTCGGCACGGGCAGCCAGAGGCGCACGGTCGTGCCGCGGCCGACCACGCTGGTGATCTCCAGACGGCCGCCCGCTTCCTCGACGTAGCGTTTCGCAGTCGCGAGCCCGAGACCCGTGCCCTCGGGGCGGGTCGTGAAGAAGGGCTCGCACACGTTCGCCAGGATCTCGGCCGGAATCCCGCCACCTGAATCAGTGATCTCGAGCGCGACTCCGGCCGCGCCGGACTCGACGCTCTCGGGCTGCGCCTGGATCGCGAGGCGCCCGCCGTCCGGCATCGCATTGAGCGCGTTGGAAAAGATCTCGGTCAACGCCTGTTCCAGCCGCATCGGGTCGACGCGCACCTCGGGGAGCGCCGCCGCGAAGCTCAACGTCGGCTCGACCCGGTGCTGGCGCAGCAACTCGGAGGAGCCGCCGAGCGCGCCCTCGACCAGCGCCCGCACGCTCTCCCGCAGCGGGCGGAATGGAGCAGGCCGGGAGAACGCGAGCAGGTGCGCAATCCTGAGATCGAGACGATCGACCTGCTCGATGATGGCCTGCAACTGCTCGCGCGCGGCGGGGGCGGGGGCCTCGACCCGGCGCTGGGCAAGCTGGGCGGCCGCGCGCAGACTCGCCAGCGGGTTCCGGAGCCCGTGGGCCACGGCGGCCGCCATCTGCCCGATCGAGGCCAGCTTCTCGGACTGGACCAGCTGCGCGCGGGACTGGCGCAACTGCTCCGTCATCCGGGCGAAGGCCCGCGCAAGCTCGCCGATTTCGTCGCGTGAGGAGGGCTCGACCGCGTGATCGAGGTCGCCCGCGCCCACGACGGCCATCGCCTGCCGCAGCTCGTTGAGCGGGCGGACCAGGCTTCTGGAGATGAGCCACGAGCCCGCGAGGCCCGTCACCAGGGCGAGGAAGATGACCGACCAAAGCACGCGTCGCTGCGCCTCGACGACGCGCTCCATCTGGGCCAGGGCTCGCTGGACGCTGAACTGGCGGGCCTGGCGATAGATCTCCCGGTTCACCGCCGTCAGGGCCGGCTGCAGGCGCCCCAAGAGCTCGTGCCGCGCGGTGAGGTATGCCGCCTGGCGCTGCCCGGTGTCGTAGAGTTTGAACACTCGAGCCGCGACAGTACGGATGTCCCCTTCGATCTGGCGCACGCCATCCGCGAGCTGCGTTTCTTCAGGAGGAAGTCCCGCCGCCCAGCGCTCGAGCCAGTAGCCCACCACCTGCTCGGTGAGCGGGAACTCCTCCTTGGCGGCGGGATCTCCGCTCAGGTAGCGCCAGACCACCTGGGTCTGGTTGAACATGGCGTCTTCCACTTCCGCGTACGTCCGCGAGTGGGCCAGGCGCTCACCGAGCGCCTCGAGCGTGCCGCGCTCCAGCGCGTTACTGCGAATCGCCTGGACCCCGACGAGCAGCGTGGGGACCACCATGAGCGCGAACCCGAGCAGCAGCTTGCGCTGGAGGGTCACGACGGACTCGCGGCGCCGCGGGCACGCCGCGGCGGGACGGTTCCCGGCATCTCCCACATGACTTGAATTCTAGTGCC
>QHVD01000271.1 GCA_003222235.1 Gemmatimonadota bacterium
CTTCCCTTTGCCGGTCTGCCGGATCTTGTCGAGCGCCGCCGCCGCGGTCATGTCCGGATAGATCCAGGCGTACTTGGGAGTCATGTACCGGCCGGCGGTGTCTTCGGGGTAGCCGAGCAGTTTGCGCGCGGCCTGAAGCTCCTGGGGATCGAGCTGCAAGAGCAGCTCCCGCGTGACCTCGGCGGGCATTTCCTCGAGCAGATGCGTGCGGTCGTCCGGGCTCATCTCATCGAGCAGTTGGCGCACCTGCTCGTTCGACAGCGAGTCGAGCAGGTGGCGCTGTTCCGTCGGAGGGAGATACGCAAACGCCCGCGCCGCCTTCTCTCTCGGAAGCAGGCGGAAGATTATCCCCTCCGTTTCGGTCGGCTGCTCGATGATGACGTCCGCGATGTCCGAGGGGTGCATCGGCCGCAGCGCGTCCCGCAACTGGTCCCACTGTCGCCCTGTTACCAATTCCCCGATCGGATTGCGTGCCTCGATCATGCGGCTCACGGGCGGTCTGCCCTCGGTTGGATGGTCTGTGGGGATGACTGAGTGAGCGCAACGTTGGGGTACGACGCCACTTCTGCCAAGACCCGACCGTGGCGACTACGAACTCACGATGCTCGCGAACCTCTCCTCGAAGGAGGCCCGGGACCTTCCGCCGGCAGCTTGCGGACCGCACTATTACTGCGCCCCGGTCGCTAGAGTGACCTTCGATGTGTTTGCGGAAACGCTTTCGGTTCTGCGCTCTGGTGATAATCGCGTGTGCCGCGTCACCGGCCGCGGCGCAGGCTCCGGCGCAGACGCCACCGCGCCCGGGCCTAGCGGCCCAGGGTGAACGCGGCGGCCGTGCTCCAGACTACCCGGAGCGTCCCCCCGCCCCGCCCGAGCAAGTTGCCCATGGCCAGCAGATCTTCAGGAGCAATTGCAGCTTCTGCCATGGCTCGGATGCCAGGGGGGGAGAAAAAGGGCCGAACCTGGTCCGTGACCAGGTGGTGCTCCGCGATCAGAGCGGCGAGCTGATTACGCCGATCGTCCAGAATGGCATCCCCGACCAGGGCATGCCGAAGTTCGCGCTCTCCGCGGCGGACATCACCGACATCGCCGCCTGGCTGCACAACCAGCCGCTGTCCGATCGTGGCGCGCCAACCACGCTCGACATCCTGGTCGGCAACGCCAGGGACGGAGAGGCCTACTTCAACGGAGCCGGACACTGCACGCAGTGCCACTCGACGACCGGAGATCTCGCCGGGATCGGCGGCAGGTACGAACCCAAGACGATTCAAAACCTGATCGTCTCCGGTGGCGGCGTGGGCGTGCGTCGCCGGTCAAGAGGCTCCGCACCGCCGGTGAAGATGCCGCCCATACGCGTGACGGTGACCTTCCCTTCGGGGCAGCGCGTACAGGGAGAGCTCGATCATGTCTCCGCCTTCATTGTTGCGCTGCGGGAGCCGGACGGGACGTACCGCAGCTTCGCCAGACACGACTCGATCCCCAAGGTCGTCGTGACTAATCCGCTGCAATGGCACATCGACATGCTTCCGCAGTGGCGCGACGCGGATATCCATAACCTGACCGCGTATCTCGTCACGTTGAAATGACCCGCAGGAGGACCTGCGTCGTCCTGCATTTCCGTAGACGCTGATTTGCTGGTGGCCCGATGACGCGAACACCTGCTCTGCTTCTCCTCACGTCCTGGTGTTTGACTGGCCAATCGCTGGGAGGCCAAGCTTTGGATTCCGCGTTGCTGGCCAGGCCCGCCACCGACGCGTGGCCGACCTACGCGGGCGACTATTCCCAGCGTCGCTACAGTACGCTCAGCGAGATCGACACGGCCAACGTGCGACACCTCACGCTCGCCTGGGTGCGGCGCCTGACGGCCGGCCCCGGCAGTGGCGAAGGCGGGTTCTTCGGACCGCCTCCTGGGCCTCCCGCCATCACCGGCGGCGTGGCCGAGGAGCCGGTGACCATGCCGGGATCGACCGGCGGATCCCCACGACTCTCGGGATCGATTCTTCAGGTCAACGGCATTCTCTACGTCACCTCGCCGGACAATGCCTGGGCGGTCGACGCCCTGGACGGGCACATTCTCTGGCACTACTGGTGGAAATCGCGCGGCGGAACGCACATCGGCAATCGCGGGATGGCGATCTTCGGTGACTGGCTGTTTTTCGAGACGCCCGACGACTATCTGGTGTCGCTGGACGCGAAGACCGGCGCGGAGCGCTGGCACCGGGAAATCGCCGATTTCAGCCAGCAATACTTCTCGACGATGGCACCCGTGGTGGTGGGCAATCATGTGCTGGTGGGAACGGGCGACGATCTCGATGCGCCAGGATTCCTGCAGTCATTCGATCCGAACACGGGCGACCTGCAGTGGAAGCTCTACACGGTTCCGATGCAAAAAGGGGATCCCGGGCTCGAGACGTGGGCGAGCCTGGACGCGGCGCGACACGGGGGCGCGCAGGTCTGGATCCCAGGCTCGTACGACCCCGCAACGCAGTTGTACATCTTCGGGACCGGTAATCCCACGCCGGCGTATACGGCCACGCTGCGCGCACCGCGCGACACCCACACGAACCTGTACACCTGTTCGGTCGTGGCGGTGAACGTCAACACCGGAAAGATGGTGTGGTACTACCAGACGTCGCCGAACGACACCCACGATTGGGATGCGACCCAGGCGCCGGTGCTGGTCGACGGGATGTTCGCGGGGAAGCCGCGCAAGATGGTGCTGCAGGCGTCGCGCAACGGCTACTTCTTCGTGCTGGACCGGACGACCGGCGAGCACCTCCTCACCGCGAAGTACTCGGATGCCGCCAATTGGGCCGATAGGATCAATGCCAAGGGACAGCCGGTGCGGAATCCGGCGAAGGACAATACGGTCGCCGGCTCGCTGGTATCGCCAGACAACGGAGGCGCGACGAACTGGTACCCGCCGAGCTACGATCTCCGGACGGGGCTCTTCTATGTCGTGCTACACGAGGTCTACTCGATGTATTACCTGACCGACACGGATCCGCGAATGCTCGTGGGGCTAGGAGGAAGCGAGCAGGACGACGTCGGATCGCTCGGAACGTCTATCGTCGCGATCGATTACCAGACGGGAACGCTCGCCTGGAAATACCGCCTTGTGGGCGGCGGTGGTGGCGGCGGTTTGCTCACGACGGCGGGCGGTCTGCTGTTCGCCAACGACGGATCGGGG